>NZ_JBJZOG010000046.1:0-50935 GCF_047200535.1 Micromonospora mangrovicola
CGCACCCGGCGGTCAGGCGCGGGCCATCGACGGCGCGCCGATGAACTGCATGATCGCCTGGTTGACCTCGGTCGGGTGGGTCCACGGGGTGCCGTGTGGCGCCCCCTTCAGGGTGACCAAGCGGACGTCGGACAGCATGTTCTGCAACCGCTGGCCCGTCTTCGGGTACGGCAGCACGTTGTCCTTGTCACCCTGGATGATCAACACCGGGATGTTGATGTTCGGCAGGTCGCCCCGGAAGTCGGTCTGCCAGGCGGTCACGCAGTCGTGGGTGCCCTTCGCGGACGCCCGCGCCCCGATCTCCCAGTGCGCCCGGTACGCCTCGTCGCTGACCAGCTTGCCCTTGTTCTCGCTGGCGTTGAAGAACGCGTCGCAGAACTGGGTCAGGTAGGCGAACCGGTCCTGGATGATGGCCTGCTGGAACCCGTCGAAGAGGCTCTTCTCCACCCCCTCCGGGTTGTCCTGCGTCTGCAACAGGTACGGCGCCAACGGCGCCATCAGCACCGCCCGGTCCACCCGGTCCGAGCCGTACGCGCCCAGATACCGGGTGATCTCCCCGGTGCCCATCGAATGCCCGATCAGGATCGCGTTGCGCAGGTCCAGCTCGGTCATCAGCACGTCGAGGTCGGCGGCGAAGGTGTCGTAGTCGTACCCCACCGCCGGTTGGGCGGACGCGCCGAACCCGCGGCGGTCGTACGTGATCACCCGATAGCCGGCCGCCATCAGCGGACCGCTCATCTTCTCCCACGTCGCGCCGTTGAACGGGAAGCCGTGGATGAGGACGACCGGCTGGCCGGAGCCGTGATCCTCGTAGTACAGGTCGATGGGGGCGCTGTTCTCGGTCCCCACGGTGATGAAGGGCATGGTCGTCTCCCGGTGCGGTGCCTGTCGGACAGCCGCGCTTTCCCGGGTCGGCCGGCGTTATGCCACCGGATACGACAGATCAACCACCTGATCGTCGGTCAGCTCGGTGCCGGGGGCCCAGGCTTCGTAGACGCCCCGTTCGTGGCACTGCGCGCCGGTCGTGAGCACCGCGTCCGGATCCGGCCGGCGCAACCGCAGCCGCAGCCAGCCCGACTCTTCCCGCAGCACCAGGCAGGGCACCCCGCGCCAGGTGGCGAGGCGCACCCGCCGGGCCGCCGACTCCACCGGGTAGCGGGCCGCCCGGGTCATCGCCAGCACCCGGAAACCGCCCGGCATGTCGGCGACCGCCTCGTACTCACCGTCGCCGTACGCGCCGACCAGTTGGGTGGAGCGGGGCGCGTCGCCGGTCGGCACGTACTCCTGGTCGGGGGAGAGGCCCGGCACCGCGGCCAGCAGGTGCCGCCACTGCGGGCCGACCATGCGCAACCAGCCCCGCTGCTCCGCCTGGTACGTGTAGAGCACCACCTCCACCCCCTCCGCCGGATAGGCGAGCAGGGTGGCGTTCGCCGGCATCGGCAGGTCGGCGAATTCCCGGGTGACGAACTCCGGGATGAGCTGCGCGCTGCTCGGCACGAAACCGGTGCCCAGCACCGGTGGCCCGAGCCGGTCGCGGGGCGGCAGCACGGTCAGCCCGTGGTGCGCGGGCCCCATCGGGACGTCGAAGTCGGCCGGGTCGGCGGCCCGCCAACGCAGCGCGTACGCCACGTCGCCGCCCTCGCCGTCGCCGCGCAGCACCGCCATCCCGGCCGGGGTGCGCAGGTGCGCGACGTCGTGCTCCCGGTAGCAGAAACCGTGCGGCAGCCAACCCCGGACGTAGCCGGCGAGCTGCCGGGCGGAGAGCACCTTCACCATCCGGGTGCCCGGCCGGATCACCGCGGAGGCGCGCGCCACGGCGAGCAGCGGGTCGGCCGCCGACCCCGGCTGCTGGCTGAGCTGGTGCAGGTGCGCCCAGCCGTGCTCCCGGTGCACCGGCATCAGCAGCGGCGGGTCCGCCTCCTCGGTCGGCTCTCCCGCCCCGTGCACCGCGGTCACCTCGGTGGCGTGCACGAACTTCCGCCACGGCCAGGTCACCCCCGGCCGGGGCGCAAACTCGAACCCGGGCACCTCGTCGGCGCTGAACAACTCGTACGCGGCGCCACGGGCGAGCATCTCCGCCGGATGGATCCGGCCCTCGTACGTCACGTGCAGCCCGGTCCGCTCGGGCGCGGCCCCGCTGGCCTGAGGGGTGACGGTCACCCTCCGGACGCTAAGCGCGACAGATGTTGCCCGCGTGAACACTCGGTGGCGGTCCGGAAACGGCGGCGCCCGGCGGTGTGTGATGCTGGCCGCGATGAGCGAGCAGACCGAGACCCGCAAGCAGCGCGCCGCCCGCCGCGCCGGAGAGTTCCCGCCCGCCCCGGAGGCGCTGGCCGTACCGGTGCTGGACAGCCACACCCACCTCGACATCACCGTCAGCGAGGCCGGGGTCCCCGGCGGCGGGCCGGCCGACGACCCGGTCGCGGCGGCGATCGCGGTGGCCGCCGGGGTCGGCGTCGACCGGCTGGTGCAGGTCGGCGTGGACGTCGAGTCGTCCCGCTGGGGCGCCGACGTCGCCGAGCGGTACGGCGCGGTGCTGGCCACCGTGGCGCTGCACCCGAACGAGGCGCCCCGCCTGGCCGACCTCGACGAGGCGCTGCGCGAGATCGAGACCCTCGCCACGCGCGACCGGGTGCGCGGCATCGGCGAGACCGGCCTGGACTTCTTCCGCACCGGGGACGAGGGGCGGGCCGCGCAGGAGGAGAGCTTCCGGGCGCACATCGCCATCGCCAAGCGGTACCGCAAGGCGCTGGTCATCCACGACCGGGACGCGCACGGCGACGTGCTGCGGGTGCTCGACGACGAGGGCGCCCCCGACACCGTCGTGCTGCACTGCTTCTCCGGCGACGCCGACTTCGCCCGCGAGTGCGTCCGCCGTGGCTACCTGCTCAGCTTCGCCGGCACGGTCACCTTCGGCAGTGCCGGGGCGCTGCGCGAGGCCGCCAGCGTCACCCCGGTCGAGCAGTTGCTGGTGGAGACCGACGCCCCGTACCTCACCCCGATGCCGCACCGGGGCCGGCCCAACGCGTCGTACCTGATCCCGCTGACCGTCCGGTTCCTGGCCGAGACCACCGGGACCGACCTCGACGAGCTCTGCGCGGCGATCTCCGCGACCGGCGAGCGCGCCTTCGGCCCGTGGTGAGCGGACCGGAACCCGCCGCTACGCTACGGGGCGTGACCGGTCTCCTCGGCCCGGCGGAGATCCGGGAACTCGCCGCCCGCCTCGGCGTGACGCCGACCAAGAAGCTCGGCCAGAACTTCGTGCACGACCCGAACACCGTCCGCCGGATCGTCACCACCGCCGGGCTGGCCCCGGACGACGTGGCGCTGGAGGTCGGCCCCGGGCTCGGCTCGCTCACCCTGGCCCTGCTCCCGGTCGCCGCGCACGTGCACGCCGTGGAGCTGGACCCGACGCTGGCCGCCGCGCTGCCGCAGACCGCCGCCCGGTTCGCCGGCCCGGACGCCGCCCGGCTCACCGTGCACCCCGGCGACGCGCTGCGGGTCACCGCCGCCGAGCTGGCCGACCCCGCGCCGACCGCGCTGGTGGCGAACCTGCCGTACAACGTCGCCGTCCCGGTGGTGCTGCACCTGCTCGCCGAGCTGCCCACGCTGCGGCACGGCCTGGTCATGGTGCAGAAGGAGGTCGCCGACCGGCTCGTCGCCGGTCCCGGCTCCAAGGTGTACGGCGTCCCGTCGGTCAAGCTCGCCTGGTACGCCCGGGCCCGCGCCGCCGGCAAGGTCCCGCCGAACGTCTTCTGGCCGGTGCCGAACGTCGACTCCGGCCTGGTCGCCTTCACCCGGCGGGAGCCGCCCCGCGCCGACGTGCCCCGGGAGGCCGTCTTCGCGGTGGTCGACGCGGCGTTCGCGCAGCGCCGCAAGACCCTGCGCGCCGCCCTGGCCGGCTGGGCCGGCGGCGCGGACCGGGCCGCGGCGACGCTCACCGCCGCCGGGGTCGACCCCGGCGCACGCGGTGAGTCGCTCACCGTCGAGCAGTTCGCCGCGATCGCCGCGTCGGCCCCGGCCGTTCCGTCCTCCGCACAGTAGGCTGGGCGCCACTGCCCGACCCCGCCGAGGAGTTGACCGTGGAGAAGCCGTTCGACATCCGCCTGCGTCCGCGGGACATCGTCCCGTGACCGAGGCATGGCGACCGGGCGGCGAGGACGGGCAGCGGCGCGGGGCCGGCGGGCCGGTGAAGGTCCGGGTGCCCGCCAAGGTCAACCTGCACCTCGGGGTGGGGCCCCTGCGCCCCGACGGCTACCACGAGCTGAACACCGTCTATCACGCGATCTCCATCCACGACGAGCTGACCGCGCGTCGGGGCGACACGCTCACCCTCACCATGGAGGGCGAGGGCGCCGGCGAGCTGGCCCTGGACGACTCCAACCTGGTGATCCGCGCCGCGCACGCCCTCGCCGGGTACGTCGGCGTGCCGCCGTACGCCCGGCTGCACCTGCGCAAGCAGATCCCACTCGCCGGTGGGCTGGCCGGGGGCAGCGCCGACGCGGCCGCCGCCCTGGTGGCCTGCGACGCGCTCTGGGGCACCGGCCTGTCCCGGGACGAGCTGGCCGGCATCGCCGCCGATCTCGGCTCCGACGTGCCCTTCCTGATCCACGGGGGCACCGCGCTCGGCACCGGCCGGGGCGAGGCGGTCAGCCCGGTGCTGGCCCGCCCCACCTCCTGGCACTGGGTGGTGGCCGTCGCCGACGGCGGCCTCTCCACCCCGGCCGCCTATCGGGAGCTGGACCGGCTCCGGGAGGCCGGTACCGCGGGCGAGCCGTTGGGAACCACCGACGCGCTGCTCGCCGCGCTGCGCCAGCGGGACCCGCGGGTGCTCGCCGCCGCGCTCGGCAACGACCTCCAGGCCGCCGCGCTGACCATGCGGCCCGCCCTGGTCGACACGCTCAAGGCGGGGGAGTCGGCCGGCGCGCTCGCCGGTATCGTCTCCGGCTCCGGCCCCACCTGCGTCTTCCTCGCAACGGACGAGGCGCACGCCGGGCGGATCGCCGCCGATCTGGAGGCCGCCGGGGTCTGCCGGGAGGCCCGGGTGGCCCACGGGCCGGTCGTCGGCGCCCGCATCGTCTGACGGCCGCCGCCCGAGGCCCGGCGCCGCCCGGCCTCGCCCCTCCGGCCCGCGGCCCGGCCCGGCCCGCATGATCGACTCGGCCCGGCCCGGCCCGCATGATCGACTCGGTTTTCGCCGAACCGGGGTGTCGGCGAGCGGGGATACCGCGTTTTCCGCGAGTCGAGATCACAGTGAGCACCGTGCAGGCCCGGGTCTCGCGCGGGCCGGACGGTGCGGTGGTGGGGCACCGCCGGGAACCGGGCATGCCGGGCAGCGCGGGCAGCCGGTCGGTCCGCGCGTACCCTTGGAGTGGGCGTCCTGAGGTGCCGGCCGGCACCGGGACGCCTTGATCATGAAAGGTGGGGAAGTGGCCAACATCGTCAACCTGGACCGGGTGTCCAAGGGGTACGGGGCCGCCGGGCCGCTGCTCACCGACGTCTCGCTCGGCCTCGACGACGCTGACCGGATCGGCGTGGTCGGCCTCAACGGGGCCGGCAAGTCCACCCTGCTGCGGCTGCTCACCCGCACCGAGGAACCCGACGACGGCCGCGTCACGCACCGCCGCGACCTGCGGGTGTCCTGGCTCCCACAGACCCTGAGCCTGGCCCCCGAGGCCACCGTCCGCGACGTCGTTCTCGGCACCGCCTGGCTCGTCGAGAGCATGGGCGCCGAGCACGAGTGGGCCGGCGACGCCGGGGTCCGGGCCATCCTCGACGGCCTCGGCATGCCCCACCTCGGCCTGGAGGCACCGGTCGGGCCGATGTCCGGGGGTGAGCGCCGCCGGGTCGCCCTCGCCGCGCTGCTGGTCCGCGACGCCGACCTGCTCATCCTCGACGAGCCCACCAACCACCTCGACGTCGGTGGCGTCGACTGGCTGGCGAAGCACCTGGTCACCCGCAAGGGCGCACTCGTCGTGGTCACCCACGACCGGTGGTTCCTCGACGCCGTCTGCACCACCACGTGGGAGGTCGCCGACCAGTCCGTCCGGGCGTACGAGGGCGGCTTCGCCGCGTGGACCCTCGCCCGCGCCGAGCGGCAGCGGGTCGCCGCCGCCACCGAGGCCCGCCGGCAGAATTTGCTCCGCAAGGAGATCGCCTGGCTGCGCCGGGGCGCGCCGGCGCGTACCTCCAAGCCGAAGTTCCGCATCGACGCGGCCAACGCGCTGATCGCCGACGTCCCGGAGCCGCGCGACACCATGTCGCTGCAACGGCTCGCCACCGCCCGGCTCGGCAAGCAGGTGTACGACCTCGAACAGGTCACCCTGCACGCCGGCCCGAAGGAGATCCTGCACGACGTCAGCTGGCAGGTCGGGCCCGGCGACCGGGTCGCCATCCTCGGCCGCAACGGCGCCGGCAAGACCACCCTGCTGCGCATGCTCGCCGGGGTGACCGGTCCCGACGGCGGCCGCTTCACCACCGGGCAGACCGTCCGACCCGCGTTCCTCTCCCAGGAACTCGCCGAACTCCCCGGCCACCTGCGCGTGCTGGAGGCGGTCGAGGAGGTGGCCCGGCGCGTCCAGTTCGGTGACCGGGAGATCAGCGCCGCCCAGCTCGCCGAGATCTTCGGTTTCGACGACCGGCGGCTCTGGACCCCGGTCAGCGACCTTTCCGGCGGCGAGCGTCGCCGGCTGCAGATGCTCCGGCTGCTCGCCGGCGAGCCCAACGTGCTCCTCTTCGACGAGCCCACCAACGACCTGGACACCGACACCCTCGCCGCGCTGGAGGACCTGCTGGACTCCTGGCCCGGCACCATCGTCGTGGCCAGCCACGACCGGTACCTGATCGAGCGGGTCGCCGACGTCGCGTACGGGATGTTCGGCGACGGCCGGCTGGTGCACATGCCCGGCGGGGTCGACGAGTACCTGGCCCGGGCCGCCGCCGGCCGGGGCCCGGCACCCACCGACCTCACCCCGGCCGCGACCGCGCCCGAGCGCGAGGGGATGTCCGCCGCCGAGGCACGCACCGCGAAGAAGGAACTCGGCAAGCTGGAACGGCAGATCGCCAAGCTGGAGCAGAAGGAGGCGACGCTGCACGAGCAGCTCGCCGCGCACGCCACCGACTACGCCAAGGTCGCCGAACTGGATGCCCAGCTGAAGGAGTTGCGGGGCGAGCGGGAACGCACCGAGGAGGCCTGGCTGACCCTTGCCGAGCAACTGCCGGCCGGCTGACCCCGACCCGGGGTGGGGGGTGTGCGGCGTCACAGCTCGGCGTGCGGGACAATCGCTGCGACCCCTCACCCGAACGGTCTTTGGAGACGCAGAGATGGCCCACACCCCCGTCAACCACCCCGCGCGGCCGATCTACCGGGCGATCGGCGGGCTCGTTGGTCTGTACTTCGTCGTCTTCGGCGTGCTCGGCATCATCTCGAGCGCCGGCAACGAGATGCTCGCCCAGGACGACACCAAGGTCCTCGGTCAGGGCACGAACCTCGGCTTCTCGCTGCTCGCCATCGTGCTCGGGGCCGTGATCCTGCTGGGCGTCGCGATCGGCCGCAACCTCGACGTAAAGATCAACCAGTGGCTGGCCTACGCCCTGATGGCCCTCGGCCTGGCCGAGCTGGCGTTCCTGCGTACCGACGCCAACTTCTTCAACTTCTCGATCGTCACCGACATGGTCGTGCTGTTCCTGTCGCTGGTGCTCCTGGTGGCCGCCATGTACGGCAAGGTCGGTACCGACGAGGAGCACGAGGCCTGGAAGAGCGCCCGGCTCGTTCTCTGATCTGGTTGCGCTTCGGATTTTCGCCGGAGCCCGCCCCGCTCCGGGCGGTCAGGCTTGATCCCTTCGCGGGTCGGGCTCCGGCGAAAACCTCCGTGGTCCCGGTCGGCGCCGTGAGATCCGCCCCCGAGGGGTGTGGGAGACCATGGCGGTGGGACGGTCGACGTCGAGTCTTCGGCCGACGTGGTGGCCCGGCTTCGGCCGGGCCTTCGGCGTTTCCGGGGACGGGCGGGTGGCCTCCGGGGGACAATTGCCGCGAACTGCCTACTTGGTTGGAGAGGCTCCATGGCGCACTTCCCGGTGAACCATCCCGCGCGACCGCTGTACCGGGTGCTGTCCGGTCTCGTCGGCCTCTACATCCTGGTCTTCGGGGTGTACGGCGTCTTCGAGACCTGGGGCGACGGGCTCTTCAGCCGCACCAGCAACTGGGCCCTGGGCCTCCGCACCAACCTGGCCTTCTCGCTGGTCTCCGTCGTCTTCGGCGCCTTCCTGCTGATCGGCGCGTCCCGGCGCGGCAACCTCGGCCACTACATGAACCTGACCGCCGGCGCCGTCTTCATGGTCACCGGCATCCTCATGATGTCCGTACTGCAGACCCAGGCGAACTTCCTCAACTTCTCCATGTCCACCGTGGTCGTGTCCCTGCTGTTCGGGCTGATCCTGCTCGCCACCGGCCTCTACGACAAGGTCGGCCCACCCGAACACGCCGAGGAGGAGCGGCGTCGCCGCAACCACTCCATCGCCGAGGCGCACCGCTGACCCGGATCAGCCCGGTTTCCGGGACGTGATCAGGCCCGGCTTCGCCTCCAGGTGCGACAGTCCGTTCCAGGCCAGGTTCACCAGGTGCGCCGCCACGGTCTCCTTCCGCGGCTTGCGCACCTCCAACCACCAGCGCCCGGTCAACGCCACCATGCCGACCAGCGCCTGCGAGTACAGCTCCGCCAGCTTCGGGTCGTACCCGCGGCTGGAGAACTCCGCGCCCAGGATGTGCTCCACCTGGTGCGCCACGTCGTTCATCACGCTGCTGAAGTTGCCGGTCGCCGACATCAACGGCGACTCCCGGACCAGCACCCGGAAGCCGCTCGTCTCCTCCTCGATGTACGTCAGCAGCGTCAGCGCAGCCTGCTCCAGCAGCTCCCGGGGATGTCCCGCGGTCAGAGCCGTGGTGATCCGCTCCAGCAGCGAACGGACCTCCCGGTCCACCACCACCGCGTAGAGCCCCTCCTTGCCGCCGAAGTGCTCGTACACCACCGGCTTGGACACCTTCGCCCGGGCGGCCACCTCCTCGATCGAGGTGGCGTCGAAACCGCGCTCGGCGAAGATCTGCCGGGCGATCGAGATCAGCTGCTCACGCCGTTGCGCCGCGGACATCCGTACCCGGGAGGAGGGCTTGGCGGCGGGGACGGCGCGCCGCCGGGCGGTGCTGGCGTCGTTGCCGGGAACCTCGGTCATGTCGTCACCTCGCCGGCGCTCGGTGACGCCCTGCCGTGGGATCTGCCTGCTGCGTTGGCCGCGCCGTGCCACCGCCGGATCCCGGCGCTCGGGCTGAAGCTCGGTCATCCGGCCATCCTGCCAGGCCGGCGTCCCGCCGGACGACCGGTCAGCGCCGCACCCGACCCGGGCCCACCAGCTTCGCGGTGATCCGCTCCGGCTGCGGCCAGCGCACCGCCCACGCCGCGCCGACCTTCTCCAGCAACCAGATCACCCGCGCCGACGGATCGAGCTGGCCGCGCAGCACCCCGTGTCGGGCGCTGGTCGGCTCGGCGTGGTGCAGGTTGTGCCAGCTCTCCCCGAACGACAGCAGCGCCAGCGGCCAGAAGTTCGACGCCCGGTCACCCTGGCGCACCGCGAACGGCCGCTCCCCGTACACGTGGCAGACCGAGTTGATCGACCAGGTGACGTGGTGCAGCAGCGCGATCCGGACCAGCCCGCCCCAGAAGAGCGCGGTAAGCGCGCCCTGCCACGACCCGGTGAGCAGCCCGCCCATGGCCGCCGGTCCGAGTACCGACACCGCCACCAGCAGCGGGAAGAACCGGTCGACCCGGCGGGTGGCCGGATCGGTGAGCAGGTCCGGGGCGAACCGCTCCCGGTTGGACAACTCCCGGTCGAACAGCCACCCGACGTGCGCGTGGAACAACCCGCGGGTCAGCCCCCGGACGCTCGCCCCGAACCGCCACGGTGAGTGCGGGTCGCCCTCCAGGTCGGAGAAGGCGTGGTGCCGGCGGTGGTCGGCGACCCACTGGATGATCTCGCCCTGTACCGCGAACGACCCGGCCACCGCCAGGGCCACCCGCAGCCACGGCTTCGCCCGGAACGAGCCGTGGGTGAAATAGCGGTGGTAGCCGACGGTGATGCCGAGCCCGGACAGCACGTACCAGAAGGCGGCCACGAGGAGGTCGCTCCAGCCCAGCCAGCCACCCCAGGCCACCGGAACGGCGGCCAGCAGGGCCAGGAACGGGACGACCACGAAGGCCCAGAGGGCGACCAGGATGCCGCGGGACTGGTGCCCCTGGGTCAGCGGCTTCGGGCCCGCTCCGGGGCCGGTCAGGGCGGTCGACATGGCACCTCCCAGCGGGACGGGTTACGCCTACGTCACCGTAACCAGAGGCGCGCCGGATCGCACCGGAGTCCGCGTTTTGCACCCGGATCGACCCCGCCGTACGTGCGTTCCGGCGTCCACTCATGACCGATCCGCTCGCCGTCGAGGCGCGCCGCCTGCGCGCCGAGCAACCAGCTCCGAGTGTGGGATCGGGCGGGCGGGCGGGGGATGCCGAGTTACCGGGTACCGATCCACGAGTCGGTCGATACCGAGGCGGCCGCCCGCTGGTGGGCGGAGCGGCCGAGGCTTCCGGTCGAGCGGTTCGGGCGCTCGACGCCCAAGCGGCACGATCCGACGACCGTCCGCCGGAGCACCGGCGACGACTACCATGGCTGCTTGGTGATCACCGTGCCGCGTAGCCGCGCGCTCTACCGGCGGATCGAAGGTATGATCGCCGAGCTGTTCCGGACCGCCGACGACGAGCGGGTCTGAATCAGTGGCCGTCAGGTCTTGACGCTGCGATGGGGTGTGGGGTAACGGCAACCCGCAGGCCTTTGGAGCCTTGAGCTCCTGGTTCGAATCCAGGCACCCCAGCTCAGCCCCGTCATTCCGCAGCTGGGCGGACGCCATTTGTGCGGGCGGATGCGAATTGCGACGCGTCGCGTGGTTAGCATGGCCGCGAGACTGTCGCCGTCCCGACGGGAGCCACGTCGTGTCCCAGCCCCACCTCCGCACCGTTGTCGTGCTCGCCGCCGGTGAGGGCAAGCGGATGAAGTCGGCCCTGCCCAAGGTGCTGCATCCGCTGCTCGGTCGTACCCTGCTCGGTCATGTGCTGGCCGCCGCGGCGCCGTTGGGCGCGGACCGCACGGTGGTGGTGGTCGGGCACGGCGCCGACCAGGTCCGGGCGCACCTGGCCGAGGTCGCGCCGGAGGCCACCCCGGTGCTCCAGGAGCAGCAGCTCGGCACCGGGCACGCGGTGCGGATCGCCCTGGACGCCGTCCCGGAGGCCACCGGCACCGTCGTGGTGATCAACGGGGACGTGCCGCTGCTGCGGCCGGAGACCGTGGCGGCGCTGGTCGAGGCGCACGAGGGCGCGGGCGCGGCGGCGACCGTGCTGGCCGCCGAGGTGCCGGACCCGACCGGCCTGGGCCGGATCGTGCGGGACGCCGACGGCCGGCTGGAGCAGATCGTCGAGGAGCGTGACGCGACCCCGGAGCAGCGCGCGCTGCGGGAGATCAACGCGGGCATCTACGCGTTCGACGTGGCCCGGCTGCGGGACGCCCTGGGCAAGCTCTCCACCGACAACGACCAGGGCGAGGAGTACCTGACCGACGTCTTCGGCCTGCTCCGGGACGCCGGGGAGCCGGTGGCGGTGCACTGCGCCCCGGACCACGTGGAGACGTTGGGCTGCAACGACCGGGTCGAGCTGGCCGGGCTGCGCCGGCTGCTGCGGGACCGGGTGAACGAGGGCTGGATGCGGACCGGGGTGAGCATCCTCGACCCGCACACCACCTGGATCGACGTGACGGCAACCGTCGAGCGGGACGCGGTGATCGACCAGAACACCCAGCTCCAGGGCGACACGGTGGTCGGTGCCGGGGCGACCGTGGGTCCGGACACCACGCTGATCGACACCACGGTCGCGGCGGGCGCCAGCGTGGTGCGCAGCCACGCGGTGGGCGCCGAGGTGGGCCCGGGGGCCAGCGTGGGGCCGTTCGCGTACCTGCGACCGGCGGCCAAGCTGGCGGAGAAGGCGAAGGTGGGCACCTTCGTCGAGGTGAAGAACTCCGAGCTGGGCGCGGGCGCGAAGGTGCCGCACCTGTCGTACGTCGGGGACGCGACGATCGGTGCGAAGGCGAACATCGGCGCGGCGACGATCTTCGTGAACTACGACGGGGTGAACAAGAACCGCACGATCGTCGGCGAGGCGGCCTTCGTCGGCTGCGACACCAGCCTGATCGCGCCGGTCGAGGTGGGCGCGGGGGCGTACATCGCGGCGGGCAGCGCGATCACCCAGGACGTGCCGCCGGGTGCGCTCGGGGTGACCCGGGCGCCGCAGCGGGCGATCGAGGGCTGGGTGGCCCGCAAGCGGCCCGGCACGGCGTCCGCCGAGGCGGCCCAGCGGGCCCGCGAGGGTGCGTCGGACGGGACCGGAGCGGCAAGCGAAGGTGACTGAATCCACGGGGATCGCCAGGCGGTGGGTGGAGCGGTGAACGCGGGGGATACTGCAACCGAATAGTCCCCGGCTCCACCGCCGCCGGGAACCACCGACATACAGGAGCAGACGGGCCCATGGGCAGCATCGTCGCCGAAAACCGCAAGAGCCTGATGCTCTTCTCCGGACGGGGCTTTCCGGAGCTGGCCAAGGAGATCGGTGAGGTGCTCGGCGTCGCGCCGACCCCCTCCGACTCGTACGAGTTCGCCAACGGTGAGCTCTTCGTGCGTTTCAAGGACTCGGTGCGCGGTTCGGACGCCTTCGTGGTGCAGTCCGTGACGCACGGGGTCAACACCTGGGTCATGGAGACCCTGATCATGGTCGACGCGCTGAAGCGTGGTTCGGCCAAGCGGATCACCGTGGTGCTGCCGTACTACCCGTACTCGCGGCAGGACAAGAAGCACCGCGGCCGGGAGCCGATCTCGGCGCGGCTGGTGGCCGACCTGCTGAAGACCGCCGGCGCGAACCGCATCCTCACGGTCGACCTGCACACCGCGCAGATCCAGGGCTTCTTCGACGGCCCGGTCGACCACCTCTTCGCGATGGACGTGCTCGCCGAGTACGTGGAGCACAAGTACGCGGGCCGTCCGATGACCGTGGTGGCGCCGGACTCGGGCCGGGTACGGGTGGCCGAGCGGTGGACGGACCGGCTGGGCGGTTGCCCGCTCGCCTTCATCCACAAGACCCGGGATCCGCTGAAGCCGAACCAGGTGGTGGCGAACCGGGTGGTCGGTGAGGTCGAGGGCCGGGTGTGCCTGGTCGTCGACGACATGATCGACACTGGTGGCACGATCACCAAGGCCGCCGACATCCTGAAGGAGTCGGGCGCGGCGGAGATCGTGGTCGCCTCGACCCACGCGCTGCTGTCGGACCCGGCGACCGAGCGGCTGAAGAACAGCCCGATCAGCGAGGTCGTGGTGACGAACACCCTGCCGTTGCCGCCAGAGAAGCAGCTCGACAAGCTCACCGTGTTGTCGATCGCGCCGCTGCTGGCCCGGGCGATCCGGGAGGTCTTCGACGACGGTTCGGTGACGACGCTCTTCGGTGGCCTGAGCTGATTCGTGCGACCGTTCCGGGTCGCGGCGTCGGAGGCGCCGCGACCCGGAACAGTCGCCGGTCGCCGCTCGTCGGCGCCGGACCGTTGCCCTGCGGATGGGTGACGGCGGTGATACGGGGACTGCCGGAAAGCCGGGAATTCCCTCGGGTAGACTGGTGCGGTTGCCACGGCGAGGGTGCCCGGCGGGCCGCTGAAAAGCACCGCACGGAGGCGCCGTCATCGACGCGGTGCTCCGGGCAGTCGTTCATGACGCATGAGCCCCAGCGAGCCCCTCGCCCCAGCACCGCCAGACGACAAGCCGCCGCAGCGAAAGCATCAGGAGTTTCCCCGTGTCCGAGGTAAAGATCAGCGCCGAGCCCCGTACCGAGTTCGGCAAGGGTGGTGCCCGTCGTACCCGCCGGGCCGGCAAGGTGCCTGCCGTGCTGTACGGCCACGGCGAGAAGCCGAAGCACATCGCGCTGCCGGCGCGTGAGTTCGCCGCCGCGATCCGCAACGGCGGTGCGAACCAGCTTCTCGCGATCGAGGTCAGCGACGGCACCCAGGTGCTGGCGCTGCCGAAGGCGATCCAGCGTGACCCGATCAAGGACACCTTCGAGCACGTGGACCTGCTCCTGGTCCGCCGGGGCGAGAAGGTCACCGTCGAGGTCCCGGTCCAGCTGACCGGTGAGGCCGCGAAGGACACCCTGATCGTGCACGACCACGACACCCTGTCGGTGACCGCCGACGCGACCAAGGTGCCGGACCACCTGGAGGCGTCGATCGACGGCGCCGAGGCGGGTGCCCAGGTCACCGCCGGCGACGTCGAGCTGCCGGCCGGTGTCGAGCTGGCCACCGACCCGGAGATGCCGGTCGCCACGGTGACCGCCGCCCCGACCGCCGAGCAGCTCGAGGCCACCCTCCCCGAGGTCGAGGAGGCCGAGGAGGAGATCGAGGCCGGGGTCGGCGAGGAGACCGCCGAGTCCTCCGAGGGCGCCGAGTCCGGCGAGCCCGCAGCCGCCGGTGGCGAGGAGAGCGCCGAGGCCTGATCGGTCCGCAGGCTGTGCGACAGGCGCCCCCGGTTCCCGGGGGCGCCTGTCGGCGTATCGGGGAGGGCGGCCCACGTGCGTGACGGGCTCCGGGTCGCGGTGCGGTGGCAGGCGCGCCGAACTGAAGTCGTCGGTGATGAGGAAAGGGACGTGGGCGTGACGGACGAGTCGGGGCCGTGGCTGGTGGTCGGCCTGGGCAACCCCGGTCGGGAGTACGCGGGCAACCGGCACAACGTCGGCTTCATGGTGGCGGAGCTGCTGGCCGGCCGGCTGGGCGGCAAGTTCGGGCGGCACAAGCGGGCGGTGGCGGAGGTCGCCGAGGGGCGGCTGGGGTTCGGCGGTCCGAAGCTGGTGCTGATGAAACCGCTGACGTACATGAACCTGTCCGGTGGGCCGGTCGTCGCGCTGGCGCAGTTCCACAAAATTCCGCCCGCCCGGGTGATCGCGGTGCACGACGAGCTGGACATCCCGTACGGGCAGTTGCGGGTCAAGTGCGGCGGCGGCGAGGGCGGGCACAACGGCCTGCGTTCGATGTCGAAGTCGCTCGGCACGAAGGACTACGTCCGGGTGCGGTTCGGCATCGGCCGGCCGCCGGGGCGGCAGGACCCGGCCGACTACGTGCTGTCGGACTTCTCCTCTTCCGAGCGCAAGGAGTTGGAGTTCCTGGTCGACCGGGCGGCGGATGTGGTGGAGTCGGTGGTCATCAAGGGCGTGGAGCCGACGCAGAACCTCTACCACGGGGCCTGACCCCGGGCGGGGCGTTCCGGGGCGTGCGGGGTTCCGGCCGGTAGTCTGCGCCTTTCTGACGTGGCGAATGCCGGTGACGGCGAGCGACGGGAGCGGAAAGATGGGCAGTCCTCCGATGATCGACGGTGCGTTCGCCCGGTGGCTGGCGGGGCGGGCCGGGCAGGCGCTGATGAACCTCCGTGCGGAGATGGGCTTCGCCGATCCGGGGGCGTTGAAGTCGGCCGGGGACAAGGTCTCGCACGACCTGATCCGGACCGAGCTGGCGAGGTGGCGGCCGGCGGACGCGGTGCTGTCGGAGGAGGACGAGGGCTCGCGGCTGGCCTGGACGGCGGAGGTGAACCCGGAGGTGGTGTCCCGGCTGACCACCGACCGGGTGTGGATCATCGACCCGTTGGACGGCACCCGGGAGTTCGCCGAGGAGGGCCGTACGGACTGGGCGGTGCACGTGGCGCTCTGGGCGCGGAACGCGCTGACGCCGCACGGGCTGGTCGCCGGTGCGGTGGGGCTGCCGGCGCAGCACCGGGTGCTGGCGACGGACTACCCGCCGGCGTACCCGCCGATGACGCTGGAGGCGGCGACCGCGGGTGGTGGGCGGACCATCCGGCTGGCGGCCAGCCGCAGTCGCCCGCCGGTCTTCCTGACCGACCTGGCCGAGGAGGTCGGGGCGCATCTGGTCCCAATGGGTTCGGCGGGCGCGAAGATCGCCGCGGTGGTGACCGGCGAGGTGGACGCGTACATCCACGCCGGTGGCCAGTACGAGTGGGACTCGGCGGCGCCGGTCGCTGTGGCGACGGCCACCGGACTGCATGCTTCCCGGATCGACGGTTCTGCGCTGAAATACAACGAGGCCGACCCGCGCCTGCCCGACCTACTGGTCTGCCGCAAGGATCTCGCCAGTCGGTTGCTTGCAGCGTTGCAGCGGCATTCCGGGTAGCCTGAACGTTCTTCTTGACGAGTCCGACCGGAAAGGTCTGGAATTCCGATGAACGGATCCGAGGGAATCGAGTCCCGCCGATGACGTCCCCGGCCGCGTACCAGGTCTCCCACCTCGACGCGCTGGAGGCGGAGAGCATCTTCGTGATGCGCGAGGTGGTCGCCGAGATGGAGCGCCCGGTGCTGCTGTTCTCCGGCGGCAAGGACTCGATCGTGATGCTGCGGTTGGCCCAGAAGGCGTTCGCACCGGCCAACATCCCCTTCCCGGTTATGCACGTCGACACCGGGCACAACTTCCCCGAGGTCCTGGAGTACCGCGACCAGCGGGTCGCCGAACTGGCCCTGCACCTCATCGTGGCCAGCGTGCCGGAGGCCCTGGCCTCGGGCCTGGTCCGCGAGTCGGCGGACGGCATGCGCAACCGGATCCAGACTCCGGTGCTGCTCGACGCGGTGGAGAAGCACCGCTTCGACGCGCTGTTCGGCGGCGCCCGCCGGGACGAGGAGAAGGCCCGGGCCAAGGAGCGGGTGTTCAGCTTCCGCGACGAGTTCGGCCAGTGGGATCCGAAGAACCAGCGCCCGGAGCTGTGGTCGCTCTACAACGGCCGGCACCACCCGGGCGAGTCGATCCGGGTCTTCCCGCTGTCCAACTGGACCGAGCTGGACATCTGGCACTACATCGCCCGGGAGCGGATCCCGCTGCCGTCGATCTACTACGCGCACGAGCGCGAGGTGATCGAGCGGGACGGCATGCTCTACGCGGTCAACGAGTTCATCCGGCCCAAGGCCGGCGAGGAGCGATTCAAGGCGCAGGTGCGTTACCGGACCGTGGGCGACGCCTCCTGCACCGCCGCCGTCCGGTCCGACGCCGACACGGTGGAGAAGGTGATCGAGGAGGTGGCCGCCACCCGGATCACCGAGCGCGGCGCGACCCGGGGCGACGACCGGGTCAGCGAGGCCGCCATGGAGGACCGCAAGCGGGAGGGCTACTTCTGATGAGCGTCGAGACCCTGTCCCCGGCCGGTTCGGGCGCCGAGGCGCGGCCGATGGACCTGCTGCGGTTCGCCACCGCCGGCAGCGTCGACGACGGCAAGTCGACCCTGATCGGCCGCCTGCTGTACGACACGAAGTCGCTCTTCACCGACCAGCTCGCGGCGGTCGAGGCGGTCAGCGCGGCCCGGGGTGACGAGTACACGAACCTGGCGCTGCTCACCGACGGCCTGCGGGCGGAGCGGGAGCAGGGCATCACCATCGACGTGGCGTACCGCTACTTCGCCACGCCGCGGCGGAAGTTCATCATCGCCGACACCCCCGGGCACATCCAGTACACCCGGAACATGGTCACCGGGGCCTCCACCGCCGACCTGGCGCTGATCCTGGTGGACGCCCGCAAGGGCCTGGTCGAGCAGTCCCGCCGGCACGCCTTCCTCTGCTCGCTGCTGCGGGTGCCGCACCTGGTCCTCTGCGTCAACAAGATGGACCTGGTCGACTGGTCGGAGGAGGTGTTCGAGCGGATCGCCGACGAGTTCACCGCCTTCGCCGCGAAGCTCGACGTGCCGGACCTGACCGTGGTGCCGATCTCCGCGCTGAAGGGCGACAACATCGTCTCCCGCTCGGAGAACATGCCCTGGTACGAGGGCCCGTCGCTGCTGCACCACATGGAGCGGGTGCACATCGCCTCCGACCGCAACCTGGTCGACGTGCGCTTCCCGGTGCAGTACGTGATCCGCCCGCAGTCCACCACCGTCACCGACTACCGGGGTTACGCGGGCCAGGTGGCCTCGGGTGTGCTCAAGCCCGGCGACGAGGTGATGGTGCTGCCGTCGGGCTTCACCAGCCGGATCGCCTCGGTGGAGACGGCCGACGGCCCGGTGGCCGAGGCGTTCCCGCCGATGTCGGTGACGGTCCGGCTGACCGACGAGATCGACATCTCGCGCGGCGACATGATCTGCCGGCCGAACAACGCTCCGGCGGTGGCCCAGGACATCGAGGCGATGGTCTGCTGGATGGACGAGACGCGCCCGTTGCAGGTCGGCGGCAGGTACGCCATCAAGCACACCACCCGTGCGGCGCGGGCGATCGTCCGCGGCCTGCACTACCGCCTGGACATCAACTCGCTGCACCGGGACGAGGCGGCCGGCGAGCTGAAGCTCAACGAGATCGGCCGGATCCGGCTGCGGACCACCGTGCCGCTGCTCGCCGACGAGTACCGGCGCAACCGCACCACCGGCGGCTTCGTGATCATCGACGAGACCACCAACCGTACGGTCGGCGCCGGCATGATCGTCGAGGCGGGCTGACCGCGAGCCGCCCCGCCCGGCAGGGCGCAGATTCACGGAAAGAGTGGCCATCCGGGTTTGGATGGCCACTCTTTCCGTGAGTCAGGCCGTGTGTGGGGCGGGTCAGTCGAGGCGGGTGGCGCCGGTGGCGGGGAGGACGGTCAGCGTGCCCGGCGCGGCGAAACCGCGGTCGGCGTACGCGGCGGTGACGGCGGCCGCCACCGCGTCGGCGGAACTCGCGTCGACCAGGGCGAGGACGCAGCCGCCGAAGCCGCCCCCGGTCATCCGGGCTCCGTACGCCCCGGCGGCCAGGGCCGCCTCGACCGCGGTGTCGACCTCCGGCACGGTGATCTCGAAGTCGTCGCGCATCGAGGCGTGCGAGCCGGTCAGCAGCGGGCCGATGTCGCGTACCCGGCCGGCGCGCAGCAGCGCGACCGTGTCGAGCACCCGCTGGTCCTCGGTGACCACGTGCCGGACCCGGCGGCGCGTCTCGTCGTTGGACAGCCTGCCCAGCGCCGCGTCGAGGCCGGTGACGCGCACGTCCCGCAGGGCGGGCACCCCGAGGCTCCGCGCCGCCTCCTCGCACGACTTCCGGCGGGAGGCGTACTCGCCGTCGGCGTGCCGGTGTGGGGCGCGGCTGTCGATCACCAGCATGGCCAGCCCGGCGGAGTCCAGGTCGAAGGGGATCTGCTCGACCTCCTCGGTGCGGCAGTCCAGGAAGAGCGCGTGCCCGGCCCGGCCCCGGATCACCGCGGACTGGTCCATGATTCCGGTGGGCGCGCCCACGTACTCGTTCTCGGCCCGCTGGGCCAGCCGGGGCCAGCGGGCGGCGGGCAGGTCCAGCCCGCCCAGCTCGACCAGGGCGGCCAGCACCGCGGACTCGATGGCCGCCGACGAGGAGAGCCCGGAGCCGACCGGCACGTCGGAGGCGATGGCGAACCGGGCACCGGGGACGGCGTGACCGGTGGCCCGCAGCGCCCAGACGACGCCGGCCACGTACGCGGCCCAGCCGGTGACCCGGCCCGGCTCGTCCGCCTCCTTCGGGCCGAACTCGACCACGTCGTCGGCCAGCTCCGACCAGACCGTCCAGCACGTGTCGGGTCGGACCGCGGCGGCGACCACGGTACGCAGCGGCAGCGCGAAGGGGAGCACGAAGCCGTCGTTGTAGTCGGTGTGCTCGCCGATCAGGTTGACCCGCCCGGGAGCCGCCCAGCGGCCCGCCGGCTCCGCGCCGTACCGCTGCCGGAAGCCGGCGGTGGCGCGGGCCGCGACGTCACGCGGCGCGGCGGCCGCGCCGGTCACCGCTGCCCCAGCACGTGCTCGCGGTAGAACGTCCAGGCGTCGCCGATCATGTCCTGCAGGGTCGGCTTGGCCGGCACCCAACCCAGCTCCGCGCGGGCCAGCGCGGAGGAGGCGACCAGTTCGGCCGGGTCGCCCTCGCGGCGCGGCGCCACCTCGACCGGCACCGGGTGGCCGGTGACCTCGCGGACCACCTCGATCACCTGTCGGTTGGTGAAGCCGTTGCCGTTGCCCAGGTTGTAGATCCGGTGCCGGCCCGCGGTCGCGGCGTCGAGCGCCAGCAGGTGGGCCCGGGCCAGGTCCTCGACGTGGATGTAGTCGCGCACGCAGGTGCCGTCGGCGGTGGGGTAGTCGTCGCCGAAGAGCTGGAGCTTGTCGCGCCGGCCGGCGGCCACGTCGAGGGCGAGCGGGATGAGGTGGGTCTCCGGGTCGTGCCGCTCCCCGATGGCCCGCCCGTCGTGCAGGTAGGCCCCGGCGACGTTGAAGTAGCGCAGCGAGACGGCGGCCAGGTCGTGCGCGACGGCCTCGGAGGTGAGCGCCATGTCGACGGCCAGCTTGGTGGCCCCGTAGGTGTTGGTGGGGGCCTTGACCGCGGCCTCCGGGATGGGCAGTTCGGTGGGGTTGCCGTAGACGGCGGCGGTGGAGGAGAAGACCAGCCGGGGCACCCGGGCGGCGCGTACCGCGTCGAGCAGGGCGAGCGAGC
Organism: Micromonospora mangrovicola; assembly: GCF_047200535.1. Taxonomy (NCBI): domain Bacteria; kingdom Bacillati; phylum Actinomycetota; class Actinomycetes; order Micromonosporales; family Micromonosporaceae; genus Micromonospora; species Micromonospora mangrovicola. Next base: position 20,571 of record NZ_JBJZOG010000046.1, read on the forward strand.
CGACGGTGTTGGTGTGCCAGTAGAGCTCCGGCTTGAGCATCGACTCGCCGGCGGCGATCAGCGCGGCGAAGTGCAGCACGCCGTCGAAGCCGGCGTCCGGGGTGAGCACCCGGGCGGCCTCGTGGACCGGCAGGTCGACGTGGGTCGCCTCGGGGGCGACGGCCTCCCGGTGGCCGGTGCGCAGGTCGTCCAGGACGGTCACGTCGTGGCCGCTGTCCAGCAGCATCCGGGTCACCACACTGCCGATGTACCCGGCACCGCCGGTGACGAGCAGTTTCACGTCGGATCCTCCTGCCTGGCCGGGCCCCGCGCCGGCCGTCCGTCGATCACCCTAGGGCCGCCGGCTGTGCCCTCGCTGCCGATGACTCACCACTATTCCACCACGATCCGCCATGATTGAACAGATACGAACATTGCCCCGGCCGCGCGGCGGCTGCTGTCTACCATCCTTGTCATGCGGGAGCCAGGTGGTCCCGGGCTCCGGCGAAGACCGTCGGGGCGGCCGCGACGCGAACCGGGACCGTTCGCCCGGACCGTCGCCCGGCTCGTGGTCCGCGCCGCCGACGGTGCCATCCGCCTGGTCACCGACCTGCTCGGTGCCAGCCCGACCGCCGGGCGCGAGCGGATCAGCGAGGCCGAGCTGCGGGACCTGGTCGCCGCCAACACGGTGCTCGATCCCGACGAACGGCGGATCATCGACGAGGTGCTGGTGGCCGGGGCGCGGCTGGTACGCGAGGTGATGGTGCCCCGCACCGAGGTGGTGTTCCTCTCCGCCGGGCGCACCCTCGCCGAGGCGGAACGGCTGGTCCGGGCCGAGACGCACACCCGGTACCCGGTGGTCGACGGCACCCACGACGACGTGGTCGGCTTCGTCCACCTGCGGGAGGTGCTGCTGCGCCCGGAACGGGACCGCCGCGCCACGGTCGGGGAGCTCACCCGCGAGGTGAAGCGGCTCCCCGGCAGCAAACGGGTCCTCGCCGCGCTCACCGAGATGCGCCGGGAGGGCCACCACCTGGCCGTGGTGGTCGACGAGTACGGCGGGACCGCCGGCATCGTGACCTGCGAGGACCTGGTCGAGGAGCTGGTCGGGGAGATCCACGACGAGTACGCCGGCACCCCGCCCGACCCGGCCCACGCCGGCCTGCCCGCCGTCGTCGACGGCCGGCTCAACCTGGCCGACTTCGCCGAGCGCACCGGGATACCGCTGCCCGCCGGGCCGTACGAGACGGTCGGCGGGTTCGTGATGGCCGCCCTGGGCCGGCTCCCGGTGGCCGGCGACGAGATCCCGGTGGCCCCGGCCCGGGACGGTGTGGGCTGGCCCGACCCGGAGGACCCGCCGGGCGGTTGGCTGCTGCGGGTGCTCGCCCTGGAGGGACGGCGGGTGTCCCGCCTGGCGGTCTCCACCGTGCGCGTGCCCGAGCAGCGACGCGAGATCAGCGCCCCGGTCGCGTCCGCCGAGATCCGACCCGCCGGCCCGTCATGACGTACGCCCGACCTTGCTGACAGAATTGCCGGCATGTCCGACGTACCCGCCCGCCCGCGCGTCTTCTCCGGCATCCAGCCGACGGCCGACTCGTTTCACCTCGGCAACTACCTGGGTGCGCTGCGGCACTGGGTGGCCCTCCAGGACAGCCACGACGCGTTCTACTGCGTGGTCGACCTGCACGCGATCACCGCCGGGCACGACCCGAAGGTGCTCAAGCAGCGCAGCCGGGTGGCCGCCGCGCAGCTCTTCGCGCTGGGCATCGACCCGGAGCGCAGCACCCTCTTCGTCCAGTCGCAGGTGCCCGAGCACCCGCAGCTGGCCTGGGTGCTGGGCTGCATCACCGGGTTCGGCGAGGCCAGCCGGATGACGCAGTTCAAGGACAAGTCCCAGAAGCAGGGCAGCGAGCGGGCCAGCGTCGGCCTCTTCACGTACCCGATCCTGCAGGCCGCGGACATCCTGCTCTACCAGGCCCACGCGGTGCCGGTCGGCGAGGACCAGCGACAGCACCTGGAGCTCTCCCGGGACCTGGCGCAGCGGTTCAACTCGCTCTTCGGGCCGACCTTCACCGTGCCCGCGCCGCACATCGTCAAGGACACCGCGAAGATCACCGACCTGCAGGATCCGACGGCCAAGATGTCGAAGTCGTCCTCCTCCCCGGCCGGCATCATCGACCTGCTGGAGGACCCGGCCCGCTCGGCCAAGAAGATCCGCTCGGCGGTCACCGACACCGGCCGCGAGATCGTCTTCGACGCCGAGGGCAAGCCGGGCATCTCCAACCTGCTCACCATCTACTCGGCGCTCTCCGGCCGGAGCATCGACGAGCTGGTCGCCGCGTACGACGGCAAGGGCTACGGCGACCTGAAGAAGGAGCTCGGCGAGGTGGTCCGGGAGTTCGTCACCCCGATCCAGGAGCGCACCCGCGGCTACCTGGACGACCCGGCGCAGCTTGACAAGCTGCTCGCGCACGGCGCGGAGAAGGCCCGCGCGGTCGCCGCCCCCACGCTGGCGACCGTGTACGAGCGGGTCGGCTTCTTCCCGCCCGTCCGGGCCGAGTAGCGGCCCGGGCACGAAGGGACGGGTGGACACAGTCGGTGGCCGGAGGGATGGCGCGGAGCGTGGACGGCAGGGACGGGGCGTCGGACGCCGGCGACACCATCCAGATCGGGATCGCCGTGGACGTCCCCGAGCCGTGGGGCGGAACGCTCACCCGCCGCCGGATCGAGGCCGGCGACCCGCAGGCCGTCCCGGCGCACGTCACCCTGCTCGGGCCCACCGAGATCCCGGTGAGCGCGCTGCCCGCCGTCGAGGCGCACCTGGCCCGGGTGGCCGCCACGCACCTGCCGTTCACCCTGCACCTGCGGGGCACCGGCACGTTCCGGCCGGTCACCCAGGTGGTCTTCGTGGCGGTGGCGGCCGGGATCAGTGAGTGCGAGCTGCTCGCCGCCGCCATCAACGCGGCACCGGAGCTGCACCGCGAAGCGCGCTTCCCGTACCACCCGCACGTCACGGTGGCGCAGGACGTGCCGCCCGAGGTGCTCGACAAGGCGTACGAGGACCTGGCCGACTTCTCCGCCCTGTTCGAGGTGGAGACGTTCACCCTCTTCTCGCACAGCGGCCAGACCCGGTGGCAGCCCCGCCGGGACTTCCGGCTCGGCGGTTGAGCTGAGTACCGGCCGGCCTGCCTCCCGGGCGACGGAGGATCGGCGAGGATGACGTGGTGAACGTGCTCGGCCGGATCGAGACCGCCGCGAACCGTCGGATCGACGCCGCGCGGGACCGGTTGCCGGCCTTCGACCATCTGTGGCGGGCCGGGACGCTCTACGCCGACATGCTCGCCGGCCGGCTCGCGGCCGCGATCGCCTACTACGGCTTCTTCGCGGTCTTCGCGCTCGCCCTGGTCGCGTACTGGGTCTTCGGCGCGATCCTGCAGGACAACGACGAGGTCAGCGCTGCGGCGTCGCACTTCCTCCGGGAGAACCTGCCGTTCCTCGACCCGCAGCAGATCGCCGAGAGCAGCAACACCGTCGGGGTGGTCGGTCTGATCATCCTGGTCTTCACCGGGATCGGCTGGGTGGAGGCGATCCGCTCCTCGCAGCGGCTGATGTACGGCTTCAACCAGCAGCCCGGCAACCTGGTGGTCCGCCGGCTGGTCGACCTGGGGGTGCTGGTGGCGGTCTTCGTGCTGCTCGGCGTCTCGGTGGCCGCCGTCGACGCGCTGGGGTCGCTGCTGCGCTTCCTGCTGCGCAGCACCGGGTCGGTCGGGCTGACCACGGTCAGCGCGGTGCTCAGCATCCTGGTCAACGCGGTGCTGGCGGTGGCGCTGCTGGTCGCGGTGCCCCGGCTCCGGATGAGCCGGCGCCGGCTGCGCCCGGTCGTCCTGGTGGTGGCGGTCGGCATCACCCTGCTGAACACGGTCGGCCGCTACTACGTGGTCCGCACCGAGCGGAACCCCGCCTACACGGTGGTGGCCACCGCGGTGGGGCTCCTGCTCTACCTCTACCTGCTCAACCAGTTGGTGCTCTTCGGCGCGGCGCTGGCCGCGACCAGCCGGTACGGCCGGGTGGTCGACCTGGCCGAGGGCAGGGCGGCCCGGGAGGTGGACGTCGAGGTGGACGAGGAGACCGAACCGGGTACGCCGGGAGGGGCGGGATGACCAACCGGATCCGGATCGACCCGGCCTCGGCGGTGCCCCCGTACGAGCAGGTGCGCGGGCAGCTCGCCCGGATGATCGGCGACGGCCGGCTGCCGGTGGGCACCCGGCTGCCCGCGGTCCGGCAGCTCGCCGGTGAGCTGGGGCTGGCGGTGAACACGGTGGCCCGGGCGTACCGGGAGCTGGAGGGGACAGGGCTGGTGGAGACCCGGGGCCGGCACGGGACCGTGGTCGCCCCGGGGCGCGACGACGCCACCGACCGCCTGCACCGCGCCGCGACCGGGTACGCGGCCGAGGCCGTCCGCCTGGGCGTCCCCCCGGACCGCGCCCTGGCCCTCGTCCGCGCCGCCCTCGACGCCGCCCGCTGACCCGCTCGTCACCGCGCCGCCTCACGTCGCTTCCGCTCCGTCCGCCTCTTTCACGGAAACAGTGGCCATTCCTCGACGCGGGGCCACTCGTTCCGTGAGTCAGGGCGGGCCTCGGCGGGGCGGCAGTTGGGGGAATACGGGCTGCGGTCTCCTGGTAACGGCCATGATGAGCCGGTGGGCGCACTCGTGACACTGGACCTGCCGGACGACTCGCCGATGCTCGGCCTGCCGTGGATCATCACCTTCGGCCCGCTCGGCGACACCGACGAGTGGGAGCCGGTGGTCTGCGGCCCGTACGAGCGACCTCACGCGCTGGCCCTGGCCGAGGCGGTGGTCGCCGAGGAACAGCTGATGGCGGTGGTCGAGCCGCTGCTGCCGGCGCTGACGCCCGACGAGATCCGCGGCGAGATCGCCGCCGCGCAGATCGCCGCCGAGGACGAGGCGGCCCGGACCGACCAGGCGGACCTCTACGGCGACTTCGAGGACGTCATCGACGAGGAACTGGAGTTGGCCGCCGAGCAGGAGCCGGTGCCCGAGCCGCGGCCCGCGCCGAGCCGGGACGAGGTGCGCGCCGGCTTCGCCCGGATCGCCGAGCTGCTCACCGGCAGGGGCGCCTGACGGATCGTCCCAGCTGGACACCGGCCCCTCGGGAAGTCGGCTTCCCGAGGGGCCGGGGCCACCTCACCCCCCACCACAAGGGGTCGGTTGCCCAGCCGCCCGTCGGCGCGGAGCACAACGGACGACCAGGTCAATGGCGGGTTACCCGGCGGAACGCCGTTCGAACCACGCAGCCGCGTCCACCGGCAGGACGTGCCCGTCGCTCTGCTCGGCGAGGTCGGCGCTGGCGACGACCGGCCGGCCGTAGCCGGTGACCGTCGTGGCCGCGCCGCTGAGGTTGACCACACAGGTCAGCTCGACGTCCCCGGCGGTGCGGCGGAACGCCAGCACCCCCGGCTCGGTCTCCAGCCAGCTGATGTCGCCGGTGCCGGCCAGCGCCGGGTGCTCGTGGCGGATCCGCAGCGCGGTCCGGTAGAGCTCCAGCGTCGAGCCGGGCCGGCCGGTCTGGGCGGCCACCGAGAGGGCCCGCCAGGTCGCCGGGGTCGGCAGCCAGCTCAGCTCGCTGCCGTCCGGACCGAAGCCGTACGGGGCCAGCTCGCCGCTCCACGGGATCGGCACCCGGCAGCCGTCCCGGCTCTCCCCGGTACGCAGGAACGCCGGATCCTGGCGCAGCTCGTCGGGGAGGTCCAGCACCTCCGGCAGGCCCAGCTCCTCGCCCTGGTAGACGTACGCGCAGCCGGGCAGGGAGAGCATCAGCAGGGCAGCGGCCCGGGCCCGGCGCAGCCCGACCTCGCCGTCGCCGTACCGGGTGACGTGCCGCTGCCGGTCGTGGTTGGAGAGCACCCAGGTGGTCGGGGCGCCGACGATGGTCGACTCGGCGAGCGCGGTGTCGATCACCTTGCGGAACGAGTCGGCCGACCAGGTGGCGTCCAGGAAGTCGAAGCTGAAGGCCTGGTGCAGCTCGTCCGGGCCGATGTAGCGGGCCAGCCGCTGCGGGGTTTCCGCCCAGGCCTCGGCCACCGCCATCCGGCCGCCCGGGTAGCTGTCCAGGATCGGCCGCCAGGTGCGGTAGATGTCGTGCACCTCGTCCTGGTCGAAGTAGGGCAGTTTGCCCTTGCCCAGGAGTTCGGACTGTCGCTGGCCGGTGGTCATCGAGTTGAAGCCGACGTCCGGCAGGCCCTCGGCCTTGATCATCCCGTGCGCCACGTCGATCCGGAATCCGTCGACGCCCCGGTCGAGCCAGAAGCGCAGGATGTCGTGGAACTCGGCGCGTACCTCGGGGTGGCGCCAGTTGAGGTCGGGCTGGGCCGGGTCGAACAGGTGCAGGTACCACTGGCCGTCGGCGACCCGGGTCCAGGCGGGGCCGCCGAAGATGCTCTCCCAGTCGTTCGGTGGCAGCTCGCCCTGCTCGCCCTTGCCCTCGGCGAACAGGTAGCGCTCACGCTCGGGGGAGCCCGGGCCGGCGGCCAGCGCCGCCCGGAACCACGGGTGCGCGCTGGAGGTGTGGTTGGGGACCAGGTCGACGATGATCCGCAGGCCCAGCGCGTGCGCGTCGCTGATCATCGCGTCGAAGTCGGCGAGCTTGCCGAAGAGCGGGTCGACGTCCCGGTAGTCGGAAACGTCGTAGCCGGCGTCGATCTGCGGGGAGGTGTAGAAGGGGGTCAGCCAGAGCGCGTCCACGCCCAGCTCGCGCAGGTACGGCAGGCGCTGCCGGATGCCCTCGAGGTCACCGACGCCATCGCCGTTCGCGTCGGCGAAGCTGCGGACGTACACCTGGTAGACGACCGCGGATCGCCACCAGTCCTGGTCGGAGGTCGGCGGCGTCGGGTCGGTGGCGGCGGTCATCGGTGACGATCCCCGTTCTCTGGCAAGGGACGGTGGCACCCGCGCGGGCGTGGGTGACCGGCGTGGGCGTCTGAGCAGAATGCCGCCCCGGCGCTGCAAGAGTCAAGCATTCCTTGCGCAAGAAATGACGGCCGTCACGCCTGCCCAGCGGCCGGGACTTGCTGGCGCGTCCCAGCACTCGGGCAGCGTTCCGCGTTGGCGGCCTGCGGCGGATCGTCGTCCACGGGACACCCGGGCACCGGGCCGGTGCCCGGCGACCACTCGACTCCGGATTGCGAAAGCGCGCAGTTTTGGGCTGGAGAGAAAGCCACCTGGGTGGTCGGGAGCGGGCGCGGGGCTCGACCAGCGGTCGGCGTCCGATCGCCCGCCTGCTGTGGCGCCCCGGCTGACGGCCTGCGGGGTGCCGGGCGGCTGGCTGGGCCGGGGCGCCGGCCTGCGGTGGGGGCGGCTCAGGCCGGTACGGCGAGCGAGGAAGGTGCGGGGCGCTGCCGTTTTGCGCCGGTGGCGGCGGCGTCCGCCGGCGGGACCACCGCGGTCGAACCCCGTACCACCAGTTCCGGGCGGAAGAGGTACTCCGTGTGCGGCGCGGGATGTCCGTTGATCTCGTCGACCAGCGCACGGACAGCGGCCACCGCCATCGAGGCCACCGGCTGGCGCATGGTGGTCAGCGGCGGGTCGGTGAAGGCCATCAGCGGCGAGCCGTCGTAACCGACCACGGAGACATCGTCCGGGACCGAGAGTCCGCGCTGGCGGGCGGCCCGGATCGCGCCGAGCGCCATCAGGTCGGAGCCGCACACGATGCCGGTGACGCCCCGCTCGATCAGCCGGCCTGCGGCGGCCTCGCCGCCTTCCACGCCGAACAGGGTGAGCTCCGCGAGATCGTCCAACTCGCTCTCGGCGAGCCCGGCTGCCCGGATCATGGCGGACTTCCAGCCGGCCACCTTGCGGTGCACGGGGACGAACCGGTCGGGGCCGGTGATCAGACCGATGCGGCGGTGTCCCAGGGCCACCAGGTGGGCCACCGCCAGTTCGGCTGCCTCCCGGTCGTCGCAGGAGACGAAGGGTGCCGCGATGCCGGTGACGTACCCGTTGATCATGACGATCGGCAGCGGCCGGGCAATCAGGGCCCGGTAGCGGTCGTGGTTGGCGGCGGTGTCGGCGTGCAGGCCGGACACGAAGACAATCCCGGAGACCTGCCGGTCGAGCAGCATCTCGACGTACTCGTCCTCGGTGACCCCGCCCGGGGTCTGGGTGCAGAGCACGGGGGTGAAGCCGCTCTGCGCCAGCGTCGACTCGATGACTTGGGCGAAGGCCGGGAAGATCGGGTTGTCCAACTCCGGGACGACCAGGCCGACCAGCCCGGCGCTGCGCTTGCGCAGCCGGGCGGGACGCTCGTAGCCGAGCACATCGAGGGCGGTCAGGACGGCCTGCCGGGTCTCGGGGGCCACGCCGGGGCGGTCGTTGAGCACCCGCGACACCGTGGCCTCGCTGACTTCGGCCTGTTGGGCGATGTCGGACAATCGAGCGCGCATGGCGGAACTCTAGCCGACCGCCCCGTTCTTGCGCAGTATCTAGCAAGAACTTGCAGGAACGAGCAGTGATCGTCGCCAACCCCGGTGGGGAGCTGCTAAATCCTGGGCGGGAATGGGTGTGTGGGTGCCTTCACTAGGCACGCCGCGTTCATGCCGCAGTCACGAAGGGTGGCGAGGGCTGCGAGATTGACCACCTCCCCAGGGGGCAAACTGCCCAGATTGCGCCATCTGGCGAGCCTTTGAGGTGACGGTTGAGGCACGGTTGTTGCAAGGGTATTCGCAAGGGGTTTCGTGTTCCGAAACTTCTTGCTACTGTCCCGCCGTTATCCGGCAGGCAATCTAGGAGCGCATATGCGTCGCATCGCCAAGGGGCTGGTGGTCCTCACCTCCACGGCCCTCGCCATGACGCTCGCCGCGTGCGGCGGCGACGACAAGTCGACCAGCGAGAAGCCGAAGGTGGATCCGGCCGCGCTGAAGGCCGAACTCACCTGGTGGGACACCTCGGACCCGAAGAACGAGGGCCCGGCATACCAGGAGCTCATCACCAAGTTCAACGCGAAGTACCCGAACGTCAAGATCAACTACCAGTCGGTTCCGTTCGGTGACGCCCAGAACAAGTTCAAGACCGCTGCCCAGGCCAAGAGCGGCGCCCCGGACATCCTGCGGGCCGAGGTCGCCTGGGTGCCCGAGTTCGCCTCGCTGGGCTACCTGTACGCGCTGGACGGCTCCGAGTTGCTCGCCGACGAGTCCGACTTCCTGGAGACCCCGCTCTCGTCGGACAAGTATGACGGCAAGACCTACGGCGTGCCGCAGGTGACCGACTCCCTGGCGCTCATGTACAACAAGGACCTGCTTGCCAAGGCCGGCGTCACCGAGGCCCCGAAGACCTGGGCCGACCTGAAGACCGCCGCCCAGGCCGTCAAGCAGAAGACCGACGCCGAGGGCCTCTACGTCAACCCGGCCGGCTACTTCATGCTGCCGTTCATGTACGGCGAGGGCGGCGACCTGGTTGACGCCCCGAACAAGAAGATTGTGGTCAACTCCGACAAGAACGTCGCCGGCCTGAAGATCGCCAAGGACCTGATCGCCAGCGGTGCGGCCGCCAAGCCGTCCGCCAACGACTCCTACGGCACCATGATGACCCTCTTCAAGGAGAAGAAGGTTGCCATGATCATCAATGGCCCATGGGAGGTCAACAACATCAAGGGCGCGCCGACCTTCGGCGGCCTGGACAACCTGGGCATCGCCCCGGTCCCGGCCGGCTCGGCCAAGGCCGGCGCCCCGGTCGGCGGTCACAACTACGTGATCTGGTCCGGCATGCCGCAGGAGAAGGTCGACGCCGCAGTGGCGTTCGTGAAGTTCATGAGCTCCGCCGAGTCGCAGGCCTTCCTCGCCGACAAGCTGGGCGTGCTGCCCACCCGCAAGTCGGCTTACGAGGTCGACTCGGTGAAGAACAACGCGATCATCTCCGCGTTCAAGCCGGTGATCGAGTCGGCCGTCGCCCGCCCGTGGATCCCCGAGGGTGGCCAGTTCTTCGGCCCGCTCGACCAGATGGCCACCGAGGTCCTGATCCAGAACAAGGACCCGAAGGCTGCGCTGGACGCCGTCGCCAACAAGTACAAGTCCGAGGTCGTGCCGTCCTACAGCAAGTGACCTGATCCTGGCGCTGGCAGCGGCCGGCGACCACATTCGGCACCCGGCGGGGCCGGCCGGCAGATGGGCCGACCAGCCCCGCCGGGTTTCCCCCTTGGAGCGCAGCTGATGACCACTGTGACCGCCGATGCGGTGCCCGCGCCGTCCGGCCGCCGGCCCAGGCGCCGGTCCCGCCTGCGGCAGAGCTGGGAGAAGCACTGGTACGCCTGGGCGATGGTGCTGCCCGTTGTTGTGGTGCTCGCGGTACTGATCTTCTATCCGCTGGCCCGCGGCGTCTGGATCTCGTTCACCAACCTGAACGAGGCCAACCAGGCGGCGGAGATCTGCACCAAGTCGATCACCGGCGATGAGGTGTGCAAGGCCAACCCGAACGGCTGGCACTTCGTCGGGCTGGACAACTACGTCAAGGTGCTCACCGGTCAGGTGGGTGAGTTCTGGCAGTGGACCGGAGTCACCCTCATCTGGACCTTCGTGTGCGTCGCCTTCCACTACGGCCTGGGCCTCGGGCTGGCCACCATCCTGAACCGGCCGATGCGGCTGCGCAGCTTCTACCGGGTGCTGCTGGTGCTGCCGTGGGCGGTGCCTGCCTTCGTCAGCGCCTTCGCCTGGAAGTTCATCTTCAACGAGCGGTTCGGGCTGGCCAACTCGCTGCTCACCGCCGTCGGTATCGATCCGGTGGACTGGTTCGCCAACCGCTGGACCGCGCTGTTCACCGCCATCGTCACCAACATCTGGCTCGGCGTGCCGTTCATGATGGTGGCCCTGCTCGGCGGCATGCAGACCATCCCGGGCGAGCTCTACGAGGCCGCCGAAATGGACGGGGCGACCCCCTGGCAGCGGTTCCGCAACATCACCCTGCCTGGGCTGCGCCCGGTCAGCATGACGGTGATCCTGCTTGGCACCATCTGGACCTTCAATATGTTCCCGATCATCTTCCTGGTCACCGAGGGTCAGCCCGCTGGGCAGAGCGAGATTTTGGTGACCGGTGCCTACCGCGCCGCCTTTGAAGGCATCCGGAACTACTCGCTCGCCTCGACCTACGGGGTGCTCATCCTGTCCATCCTGCTCGTCTACTCGGTGTTCTACCGGCGAGCGCTGCGCAAGCAAGGCGAGGTGTGGTGACCATGAGCCAGACCAGCAGTCCGCCCCCCGCGACGGCCGCAGGGCAGCTGCCGGCGCGACCCGAGCCGGCGGCGGTGCGGCCGAGCCGGCGACCGACCCGCGCAGGCCGATCCCTGCTGAGGTCCGCGGGGCTGCACGCCACGCTGATCGTCGCCTCGCTGATCGCGATCGGTCCGATCGTCTGGGTGCTGCTGTCGTCGTTCAAGCCGGGCTACGCGGTGCAGAGCACCGAGCTGACCCTGGTCAAGGACCCCACCCTGGCCAACTACAGCTACGTGCTCAACGACACCAACTTCCTGCGCTGGTTCCTCAACTCGGTGATCGTCGCGGCGTTCACCATGGCCATCGGCATCTTCTTCTCGGCCACCACCGGCTACGCGGTCTCCCGGTTCAACTTCCCCGGTCGTCGACCACTGATGATGGTCTTCCTGGTCACCCAGATGTTCCCGGTGGCCATTCTGATCGTGCCCATCTACACGATCATGGCCAGCCTCGGGCTGATCAACACGCTGCCCTCGTTGGTCATCGCCAACCTGACCATCGCCGTGCCGTTCTGCGCCTGGATGCTCAAGGGCTACTTCGACTCGATCCCGACCTCGCTGGACGAGGCGGCGGCGATCGACGGCTGCGGCCCGTTCACCATCTTCTGGCGGGTGGTGCTGCCGCTGGCCCGCCCGGCGCTGGCGGTCACCGGCTTCTACGCCTTCCTCACCTCCTGGGGTGAGGTGGCGTACGCCTCGGCGTTCATCCAGACCGACAACAAGTTCACCCTGGCGTACGGGCTCCAGCAGTTCGTGCCCCAGTTCAACCCGCAGTGGGAGTACCTGACCGCCTCGGCGGTGCTGGTCACCATCCCGGCCGGCATCGTGTTCCTCTTCGCTCAGCGGCACCTGGTTTCCGGGCTGACCGCTGGCGGCACCAAGGGCTGACCGCGGCGGTGTGGCCCGGGCGTATGCGCTCGGGCCGCCCGGACGTCGTTGCGGGGCCCGGCCGGGCACCTCGTCGTATCCGGTGCCCGCGACCGGGCGGCCGCCCGCAAGCTACGTGATCACGCGGGTATCGGCCCTGCCGCCAGCGCGCGGACGCCGGCCAGGTAGGTGCGCCGGTCGGGCGAACCGGTGAGGATGCGCTGCATGAAGTAGCCGGGGACCAGGCCGAACAGGGCCGCACCGACCGCCTCCGGGTCAGCGTCCGCGGGCAGTGTGCCGGCCGCGTGCGCCCGCCGCGCCAGCGTCGTGAAGTGGCCCCGGAAGCCGGTGTACGTGGCCCGGACGAACTCGGCGAGCGCAGGATCCCGTTGCGCCTCGCTCCAGACCTGGATGGCCAGCGGCAGGATGCCGTCGGGACCGGTCTGCGCGTCGACGTACGCCAGCGCCCGCTCGAGCGCCTCGACCAGCGGCAGCGGTGGCTCGGCCGCGGCCAGCTCGGCGAAGACGCCGTCCGCGCCGCCGATGACCGACTGGGCGATCGCGGTGATCAGGTCGTTCTTGCTCGGGAAGTAGCGGTAGACCGCGCCGACCGAGAGCCCGGCCTCGGCGATCACGTCCTGCATGGAGGTGCTGTGGAAGCCGTCGCGCAGGAAGCAGCGGCGGGCCGCGTCGAGGATCTGCTGCCGGCGGGCCGCCCGGTGTTCTTCCGATACGCGTGGCACGCCGCACAGTGTAAAGCGAACGTTCGTTCTTGACTCTTGGCCGGCTCGGGCGCACTCTCGGTTTTAAAGAGAACGAGCGTTCGTTTTAGGAGTTCGCCATGTCCGTCCCCGCGCACCGGATCCGCTCATCCTGGCTGCTCGCCGCGCTGCTGGCGACGCTGGTGGCGGCCGTGCAGGCCCTGCTCGTACCGCTCTTCGCCGCCCCGGCGGCCCACCTCGCGCCCCGCGACCTGCCGGTCGCCGTCGCCGGACCGGCGCCCGTGGCGACCGAACTCGCCGGCCGGCTCGCCGCCGCCCGTCCCGGGGCCTTCGAGGTGACCACGCTCCCGGACGGCGGGGCCGCCGACCGCGCGCTGCGCGACCGGCAGGTGTACGCCGCCTTCGTCGCCGGTCCGGACGGCATCGCGCTGCACACCGCCCCGGCGGCCAGCCCGACCGTGGCCGCGCTGCTCACCGAGGCGTCGGCCCAGCTCTCCGCCGGCCGTCCCGTGCCGGTGGTGCAGGTCGTACCGGCCGACCCGGACGACCCGCGCGGCGCCGGGTTCGCCGCCGGCTTCCTGCCGCTCGCGCTGACCAGCCTGCTGGCCGGGGCGCTGCTCGTGCTGCTGGTCGCCCGGCGCGGTGCCCGGTTGCTCGGGCTGATCGGCTACGCCGTTCTCGCCGGCCCGGTCGGGGTCGCGGTGCTGCACGGCTGGCTCGGCGTGCTGAACGGCGACCTGTGGCGCGAGGCCGGTGCGGCGGGTCTGTTCGCGCTGGCCGTGGCGAGCACCGTGGCCGGCCTCGGCGCGCTCCTCGGCGCCCCCGGCGCCGGGCTCGGCGCGCTGCTGGTCTTCCTGGTCGGCAACCCGCTCTCCGCAGTCGCCGCCGCGCCGGAGCTGCTGCCGCAGCCGTGGGGGACGGTCGGGCAGTACCTGCCGGTCGGGGCGGGCGGAACGCTGCTCCGCTCGGCGGCGTTCTTCGACGGGGCCGGCGCCTCCCGGGCCCTCGCCGTACTGGCCGGCTACGCGACGCTCGGGCTGCTCCTGGTGCTGGTGGGGCGGAACCGGCCGGCCGCGAGCACGGTGCCGGCGGCGGAGCGGCGGCCCGCCGCGGAGGTCACGGTATGACGGCGGCCGGCGGGGCGTCTACTACAAATCGTCGTTGATAGGGGAGGATGGCCGCCATGGAAGCTCTTCGGCTGGTACTCCTCTACGTCCACCTGGTCGGGTTCGCGCTGCTGCTCGGCGGTGCGATCGCCCAGTACGCCAGCGGCCGGCTGCGGATCAACGCGGCGATGCTCTGGGGCGCGATCATCCAGGTGCTGACCGGGCTCGGGCTGTCCGCTCCGCTGCGCGACCCGGACGACGAGCCCGCGCCGGCGAAACTTGTTACCAAGTTGGTAATCGCCTTGCTGATCTTCGTCATGGTCTTCTTCGCCCGTAAGCGGGAGTCCGTGAACCGCGGCCACTTCCTTGCCATCATTGGGTTGACCCTGCTCAACGCAGCCGTGGCGGTCTTCTGGCGATAGCTGCGCGAGCGGCGCGAACGCCAGGGAAACCGGACGTTCGCGACACCTCTCCGGAGGGCTGTCAGCACGAAATGTGACGTGCCCCACGCAAGGGTTACACCGGGGTAACGGACGCTCAACAGTCGTGCACGATTGTCGGCCGGTGGGTGGGCGCGGGCGTACGCTCCCGTCCGTAACGTGGGACGCCGGCGGCACACCGCAGGCCGGCGCAAGGGCTGCCACCGCGCACGACGCGGTGTGCAATGGGAAGGAGACGTCTTGCGCTCTGTGCGTGGGATGCGGATCGCCTCCGCGATCGTGGCGGGTGGCCTCGTGCTGGGTGCCGCCGCTTGTGGCGAGGCCCCCAAGGATGACAAGAACGCCGGCGGCACCGGAGGCAAGAAGTTCAGCGCCTGCATGGTGACCGACGTCGGTGGCATCGACGACAAGTCCTTCAACACCTCGGCCTGGAAGGGCCTGCAGGAGGCGAAGAAGGAAAACGACAACATCGACATCAAGAACGTCCAGTCGAAGGCTGAGGCGGACTACGAGGTCAACCTGACCGGGTTCGTCAACCAGAAGTGCGACTTCATCCTGGCGGTCGGCGGCCTGATGTCCGACGCCACCAAGAAGGCCGCGCAGGCGAACCCGAACCAGCAGTTCGCGATCGTCGACTCGAACCCGGGCGTGGACAACGTCTACCCGATGCAGTTCGACACCGCGCAGGCCGCCTTCCAGGCCGGTTACCTGGCCGCCGGGATGAGCAAGACCGGCAAGGTCGGCACGTACGGCGGTCTGCCGATCCCGCCGGTGACCATCTTCATGGACGGCTTCTCCGACGGCGTCGCGCACTACAACAAGGCCAAGGGCAAGAACGTCCAGGTCCTCGGCTGGGACAAGGCGACCCAGAAGGGTTCCTTCACCAACGACTTCGTCAAGCAGGACGAGGGCAAGAAGGTCTCCGACGCGCTGGTCGCCCAGGGCGCGGACATCATCATGCCGGTCGCCGGCGGCGCGGGCCTCGGCACCACCGCCGCGGCGCAGGCCTCGAACGGCAAGTACTCGGTGGTCTGGGTGGACGTCGACGGCTGCGAGAGCACCCCGAACTGCCCGGTGCTGCTGACCACCGTCGTCAAGAACATCCCGGACGCCGTCAAGGAGGCCGTGCTCAAGGCCGCCGGTGGCGAGAAGCTCGAGGCCAAGCCCGGCTTCGTCGGCACCCTGGCCAACAACGGCGTCTCGATCGCCCCGTACCACGACTTCGACAGCAAGATCCCCGCGGATCTGAAGGCCGAGGTCGACAAGATCAAGGCGGACATCGCCGCCGGCACCATCACGGTCACCTCGAAGGCCCAGCCGACCAAGTGACCGATCCGTCGGCCCCCGCGATGGGATCATCGACAGCGGGGGCCGGCGGGCACCAGGTATGACGATCCGGCCGCCTCGGCCCACGCGGGGACATCCCGCTGCCGGGGCGGCCGGTCCACCTTCATCCCCTGATCGACCCCCCACCCGGCGCGGTGGCCGGCGGGCAGCCGCTACGCTGCACCATCGCTCACACTCCAGGAGGTTGCGCTGAGACTCGAACTGCGCGGCATCACCAAACGGTTCGGTGATCTGGTCGCCAACGACCACATCGACCTGACGGTGGAGCCTGGAGAGATTCATGCCCTGCTCGGCGAGAACGGCGCCGGCAAGTCGACCCTGATGAACGTGCTGTACGGGCTCTACCAGCCCGACGAGGGCGAGATCCTGGTCGACGGCAAGTCGCTGAAGCTGCGGGGCCCGTCGGACGCCATCAGGGCCGGGATCGGCATGGTGCACCAGCACTTCATGCTGGTGCCGGTCTTCACCGTGGCCGAGAACGTCATGCTCGGCGCCGAGCAGGTCAAGGGAGGCTTCACCGGCTTCCTCGACCGCCGGCGCGCCCGGCGCGAGGTCGCCGAGGTATCCGAGCGGTACAACCTCCGGGTCGACCCGGACGCGGTGATCGAGGACCTGCCGGTCGGCATCCAGCAGCGGGTGGAGATCATCAAGTCGCTCACCCGCGACGTCGACCTGCTGATCCTCGACGAGCCGACGGCCGTGCTGACCCCGCAGGAGACCGAGGAACTGCTCACGGTCATGCGGTCGCTCAAGGAGGCCGGCAAGTCGATCGTCTTCATCACCCACAAGCTGGGCGAGGTGAAGGCGATCGCCGACCGGATCACCGTGATCCGGCGTGGGAAGACCGTCGGCACCGCCTCGCCGGACGCCAGCCGGGACGAGCTGGCCGCGCTGATGGTGGGCCGCAGCGTCCGGCTGACGGTCGACAAGAAGCCGGCCACCCCGGGCAAGCCCGTCCTGGAGGTCGCCGGCCTGGTGGTCGACGACGACCGGCAGGTACGCGCGGTCGACGGCGTGGACCTGACCGTGCACTCCGGTGAGGTGCTCGGCGTCGCCGGTGTCCAGGGCAACGGCCAGACCGAGCTGATCGAGGCGATCATGGGCCTGCGGCCCTCGCTCGCCGGCACGATCAGCCTGGACGGCGAGGCCGTGCACGGCTGGCCGACCAAGAAGGTGCTGCGCGCGGGCGTCGGCTACGTGCCCGAGGACCGCAGCGTCGACGGCCTGGTCAAGGAGTTCTCCGTGGCGGAGAACCTGGTGCTGGACATCTACGACCGGCCGCCCTTCGGCAAGGGCCTGTCGCTGAAGCCGGACGCCATCGCGAAGTCGGCGAAGGAGCGGATCGAGCAGTTCGACGTCCGTACCTCGTCGGCGGACGCGGCGGTGGGCACGCTCTCCGGCGGCAACCAGCAGAAGGTCATCGTGGCGCGGGAGCTGTCCCGGCCGCTGAAGCTCTTCATCGCCGCCCAGCCCACCCGTGGTGTGGACGTCGGCTCGATCGAGTTCATCCACAGCCGGGTCATCCGCGAGCGGGACCAGGGCACCGCCGTCATGGTCGTCTCCAGCGAGCTGGACGAGGTCATCGGCCTGGCCGACCGGATCGCCGTGATGTACCGCGGCCGAATCATCGGCGTGGTCAGCCCGGACACCCCGCGTGAGGAGATCGGCCTGCTGATGGCCGGCATCACCCCGGACACCGGCACGACGACGGCGACCGACGGCGCCGCGGCCCCGGCCCCCGAGGACCCTGGCAACGAGGACGAGGCATGAGCGAGCGTCTGCGAGCGAATCATCGATACAGCGTCGTGGTGCCTCATGCCGGCACCGAGCGCAGCGAGGTGGCGGCATGAGTAACCCGAACCCGGTCTCGGGCTCCCCGGACAAGGAGCCGGCGACCGAGGCGCAGGAGGCCCGGAGCGAGGCCCGGGCGACCCCGACCGCGCCCGCCGGCGACCAGGAGCGCACGGTGCCCGCCACCGCGACGGAGCAGCCTCCGGCCGAGGAGCCCCGCCCCACGCTGGGCAAGCTCTTCCTGGACAACCTCTGGGCCGCCAACACGGTCACCGTCACGGTGCTCGCGGTCCTGCTGGCGATGCTGGTCGGCGCGGTGCTGATCATCGTCTCGGACCCGGACGTGCTGGCCACCTACGGCTACATCACCGCCCGCCCGTCGGACGCGCTGAACTCCAGCTGGACGGTGGTCAGCGAGGCGTACGCGAACCTGTTCAAGGGCGCGATCTTCGACCCGGAGGCGTCCGGCTTCACCGCCGCGATGGGCCCGATCTCGGAGACGCTCACGTACACCGCGCCGCTGGTCTTCACCGGCCTGGCGGTCGCGCTCGCCTTCCGGGGCGGCCTGTTCAACATCGGCGCCCAGGGCCAGGCGACCATCGGCGTCGTCCTCGCCGCCGTCGCCGGCTTCGCGCTGCCGCTGCCGCCCGGTGTGCACCTGCTGGTCGCGCTGATCGCCGGCGCGGCCGGCGGCGCGATCTGGGGCTTCATCCCCGGCATCCTCAAGGCGCGGACGGGCGCCCACGAGGTGATCAACACGATCATGCTCAACTACGTGGCGGTCTACTTCCTGTCCTGGATCATCATCCAGAACGGGGTGCAGAACCCGAACCGGTCCGACGCCATCAGCAAGCCCGTCGAGTCCTCCGCCCAGCTGCCTCGGCTGCTCGGGGACAACCTGCGGGTGCACGCCGGCATCCTGGTGGCCGTGCTGGCGACCTGGTTCGTCGCCTGGCTGCTCAACCGCTCGACGCTCGGCTTCGAGCTGCGCGCGGTCGGGGAGAACCCGAACGCCGCCCGGACCGCCGGCATCAGCGTCACCAAGGCGTACGTGCTGGTCATGGTGATCTCGGGTCTGCTGGCCGGTCTCGGTGGGTCGAACATGGTGCTCGGCTCGACCGCGAACGCGCTCACCCCGCTGGTGATCGCGCAGATCGGCTTCGACGGCATTCTGGTGGCGCTGCTCGGCCGGGTGAAGCCGTGGGGTGTGCTGCTGGCCGCGTTGCTCTTCGGCGCGCTGCAGGCCGGCGGCAACCGGATGCAGTCCTACTCCGGGATCTCCCTGGAGCTGGTGACCGTGCTCCAGGCGCTCATCGTCATCTTCATCGCCGCGCCGGCCCTGGTGAAGGCGATCTTCCAGCTCCGGGCGGCCCGCGCCGCCCGGCTGCAGACGAGCCTCGCGAAGGGCTGGTGACGCATGTCCACCACGGCTGTCCCCGACGTCGCCGTCACCACGGTCGACGAGGGCTTCTGGACGCGTCAGCGCAAGGTCGGCCTGGTTCTGCTGGCCCTGGGCGTGCTCGCGGCGGTGCTCTTCGGCGCGCTCGCGACCGGTGAGCAGGCCCGGTTCACGCTCAGCGAGACCGAGGGCGGCGCCGCCCTGGAAATCAACGGCACGGTCGGCGCGATCCTGTTCGGGGTCATCTCCGTGGCGGCCGGGGCCGCCCTGCTCGCCGGGATCCCGAAGCGCTGGTTCACCCTGCTGCTCGGCGTCGGCCTGGTCGCCTTCGTGCTCAGCTTTCTGTGCTGGCAGGTCTCCGCGGCTCCCGCGGGTCGCAACTTCATGCCGCTGGTCAACATCGTCCGGGGCACGTTCGTCCTCGCGCTGCCGCTGATCTTCGGCTCGCTCGCCGGGGTGCTCTGCGAGCGGACCGGCGTGGTCAACGTGGCGATCGAGGGCCAACTGCTGATGGGCGCGTTCAGCGGCGCGCTGTTCGGCAGCATCACCGGCAGCGTCTGGGTCGGACTGGCCGCCGCGGCGATCGGCGGTGCGCTGATCTCGCTGCTGCTCGCCGTCTTCGCCATCCGCTACCTGGTCGACCAGGTGGTCATGGGCATCGTGCTCAACCTGCTGGCGGTCGGTGTCACCGGCTTCCTCTACGAGCGGCTGATGCAGACCGACGCGACGAAGTACAACAGCGCGCCCCGGTTCAGCAACTGGGAGATCCCGCTGCTCAAGGACATCCCGCTGATCGGGCCGGCGCTGTTCCGGGGAAACATCTTCCTTTACCTGGGCCTGCTGCTGGTGCTGGTCATCCACATCGCGCTGTTCCGTACCCGGTGGGGCCTGCGGACCCGGTCGGTGGGCGAGCACCCGACGGCCGCCGACACGCTGGGCGTGCGGGTGCTCGGCCTGCGCTACCGCAACGTGATCATGGCCGGCATGGTGGCCGGGATCGGTGGCGCCTCCTACACCCTGGCGCTCTACTCCTTCACCAAGAACATGATCGGCGGTAAGGGCTTCATCGCCCTGGCCGCGCTGATCTTCGGCCGGTGGAGCCCGACCGGCGCCCTGCTCGCGGCGCTCTTCTTCGGCTTCGCCGACCAGCTCGCCACCTACCTGGGCGCGATCGGCAGCGGCATCCCCAGCCAGTTCCTGGCGATGCTGCCCTACCTGGCGACGATCCTGGCCGTGGCCGGGCTGGTCGGCAGGGTCCGGGCCCCGGCCGCCGACGGCAAGCCGTACATCAAGGGCTGATCGCCCACGACGCAGCGTGCCCGGTGGGGAGACCCGCCGGGCACGGTCGTCTCCGGCCGCGGCCGTGACCGATCAGCGTGAATTGGGCAGAATGGGAGACGTGATGGAGATCGACTGGGAGCGGCTGCGGGCCGCCGCCACCGAGGTGATGCGCCACGCGTACGTGCCGTACTCGAAGTTCCCGGTCGGCGCGGCCGCCCTGGTCGACGACGGTCGGGTGGTGGTCGGCTGCAACGTGGAGAACGCCGCGTACGGCGTGGTGCTCTGCGCCGAGTGCGGGGTGGTTTCCTCGCTGCACGCCACCGGCGGCGGCCGGATCGTCGCCCTCTCCTGCGTCGACGCCACCGGCGAGCCGCTGATGCCCTGCGGCCGGTGCCGGCAGCTCCTCTGGGAGCAGGGCGGCCCGGAGTGCCTGATCGAGGCGAAGGGCCGCCCGCTGCGGATGGCCGAGCTGCTGCCGCACGCCTTCGACGTGGCCGACCTCGACGCGGTGACCGGCGAGCACCCGGTGCCCGTGGTGCCGGACCGGCTGGCCGCCTGGCGCGGGCGCGGCACCGTCTTCGTGCACGCGGACCTCTCCGCCGGGCGGCAGGTCTGGACGGCCTACTGGGAGCGGTCGGCCGGGGACACCGAGGACGCCGAGACCGGCGTGCTGGAGGAGGGCCCGACCTGGGACGACCCGGCCGAGGCGATCACCTGGGGCCTGGCCCGTACGCCCCGCGTCGTGGTGGTGGACGCGTCGGGCACTATTTTCTGGGCCGGTGAGGGTGAGCCTCCCGCGGAGATTCCGGTGCGCTGGGGTTGAGCTCGTGGGGTATCGGGCCGACGGTGCCCGGCTCCGGGCGGTCAGGCTTGATCCCTCCGCCGGTCACCGTCGGCCCGATTTCTCGGTGGTTCCGGTCCGCCGGTCGGTGTGATCGTGCCCGACGCTTTGGTTGATCTATCGATGGGAACTCGAAGGTGAGTGCTTTTACGGCGGTTGACGTCATTCGGACCAAGCGGGACGGAGGCGTGCTGAGCGACGGGCAGGTCGACTGGGTCGTCGACGCGTACACCAGGGGGCTGGTGGCCGACGAGCAGATGTCGGCGCTGGCCATGGCGATCCTGCTGCGCGGCATGAGCGCGCCGGAGATCGCGCGGTGGACCGCCGCGATGATCGCCAGCGGGGTGCGGCTGGACCTCTCCACGGTGTCCCGGCCCACCGTGGACAAGCACTCCACCGGTGGTGTCGGTGACAAGATCACCCTGCCGCTCACCCCGCTCGTCGCCGCGTGCGGCGCCGCCGTGCCGCAGCTCTCCGGGCGCGGCCTCGGCCACACCGGCGGCACCCTGGACAAGCTGGAGTCGATCCCGGGCTGGCGGGCCACGCTGAGCAACGACGAGTTCATCGCCCAGCTCCGCGACGTCGGGGCGGTCGTCTGCGCGGCCGGCGAAGGGCTCGCCCCGGCCGACCGCAAGCTGTACGCGCTGCGCGACGTCACCGCCACCGTGGAGGCGATCCCGCTGATCGCCAGCTCGATCATGAGCAAGAAGATCGCCGAGGGGACCGGGGCGCTGGTGCTCGACGTGAAGGTCGGCTCCGGCGCGTTCATGAAGCACGTCGACGACGCCCGCGAGCTGGCCCGGACGATGGTCGAGCTGGGCAAGGCGCACGGCGTGCGGACGGTCGCCCTGCTCACCGACATGTCCACCCCGCTCGGCCTGACCGTCGGCAACGCGGTCGAGGTGACCGAATCGCTCGAGGTACTGGCCGGCGGCGGCCCCGCCGACGTGGTCGAGCTGACCCTGGCGCTGGCCCGGGAGATGCTGGACGCGGCCGGGCTGCCGGACGCCGACCCGGCGGCGGCGCTGCGGGACGGCCGGGCGATGGACGCCTGGCGGAAGATGATCCGCGCGCAGGGCGGCGACCCGGACGCCCCGATGCCGACCGCCAACGAGGTCGAGGTGGTCCGCGCGACCGACGACGGCCACGTCGCCGAAATCGACGCGTACGCCATCGGGGTGGCCGCCTGGCGGCTGGGCGCCGGGCGGGCCCGCAAGGAGGACCCGGTGAGCATCCCGGCCGGGGTGGTGCTGCACAAGCGCCCCGGCGACCCGGTACGCGCCGGGGATCCGCTGTACGAGCTGCGCGCCGAGCACGCCGAGCGGATTCCGGCCGCGCTCGCCGAGGCGGAGCGGGCGGTGCGCATCGCGCCGGAGGCCCCGGCCGCGACGCCGCTGGTCATCGAACGCGTCAGTTGATCGATCCGGCTCGGGCGGGGGCATGGTGCCGACCCCGCCCGAGCCGCTATCCTGCCTGGCCAGGGGGGATGACCGGCGATGAGCCGATGCGAGCAGACAGGGACCTGAGCCGTGCGCGTACCAGCCCCCGACCCCCGGGCCGTCCGTGAGGCGAGCCTCGACGAGCTGTCCCGGCTGGGCCTTCCGCTGCCGCCGCCGCAGTTCCCGCTGGTCTGGGAGCCGGGCGACGAGATTGAGCTGCGGCCCACCCGCGAGATTGAGGCCCGGATCGCGGTGCTGCACCTGATCCTGGCCCGGTGCTTCGGGATGCCCGCGCAGGCGGCGATGGGCTGGCTGCTGGAGTCGCACCTGGTCGAGGTGGTGACCCCGCCGGAGTGGCAGTTCGTGATGGGTGGCAAGGGCGACCACCGCTCCTTCGTGCTGCACCACGACGCGCTCTTCTCGCTGGCCTGGGTGCTCGGGCTGGCCAAGGAGCTGGACCCCACGGTGCCGGTGGACGAGCGGCTGGTCGAACGGATGCCGAACCTCGTCGCGGGGGAGACCTTCCCGCAGTGGCGGGCGCGCATCCTGGCCGCCCCGCAGCATCCGGCCGACGCCGCCGCCCTGCTCGACCTGCACTACTGCCTGGACTGGGCGTACCTGGAGTCGGAGCGGGCCGGGCGGGCGCTGCCCGGCCTGGTGGACGCGCACGCCATCGGGCAGCGCCGGTGGGCGCTGGAGTGGGCGGTGGTGCTGCGCGGGCCGTACCACGACGAGCCGCCGGGCTGGGAAGAGGTCGACCTCTCCACCTGAGTTTCAGCGCGGTCGGTATACGCCGAGCCGGACGGCGAGGGTCACCGGTGCCGGCTCGGGCAGCGCGGCGATCCGTCCGGCGAGGCGGGTCGGGTCGGCGTGCCAGGTGCTGGGACCCATCCCGACCAGGGTGGCCACCTCGGTGCGGGTCAGTTCCAGCCGGGCCCGGTGCACCGTCGCCGACTCCTCGGTGAAGTGCCCGGCCAGGCTGCCCGCGACCCGGTCCGCCTTGTCCGGGTCGACCCGGAGCAGGTCGAGCGCGTCGACCAGCTCGGCGAGGTGGTCCGCGGCGGGGGTGACCACCAGCAGCGCGCCCGCCGGGTGGAGCACCCGGTGGAACTCCGGGCCGTTGCGCGGTGCGAAGACGTTGAGCAGCACGGCGGTCGACGCGTCGGCCAGCGGAAGCCGCTGCCAGGTGTCGGCGAGCGCCGCGGCGGCGCGCGGGTGGGCCCGGGCCGCGCGCCGCAACGCCGGCTTGGAGACGTCCAGGGCCAGTCCGACGGCGTCGGGCAGCGCCGCCAGCACCGCCGCGAGGTACCAGCCCGTCCCGGCGCCGGCGTCCACCACCAGCTGGTACGCGATGTCCTCGCCGGCGGTCCGGGCCGGGCCGGTGGCCGGCACCGGTGTCGCGGCGCCCTTTGCTCTGCTGCCGTCGCCGCAACGCTGCTCGGCCGGCTCTGTCGCGTCGGGTGCGGCAGAGCAAGCGCTGCGCGGTGATGCGCCCGCCCGGTCCGGCGACCCGCCGTGCCCCACCACACCGGCGGCGGTGGCGGCGAGCGCGGCGGCGACGGTGCCGTAGTGGCCGGCGGCGAGGAAGTCGGCGCGGGCGGCGACCATCTCGGCGGTGTCCCCGGTGTGCGGGGCGCGGCCGGCGAGCAGGTTGACGTACCCCTGGCGGGCGATGTCGAAGCTGTGTCGACGCGGGCAGCGCAGCGCCGGCGTGGTGCCGGCGGTGGCGTCGGCCAGTGGCTCGGCGCAGACCGGGCAGCGCAGCCGGCTCAGGATGCGGGGGTCCATCTCAGCCCTCCGCGCCGCGGCGGTCGACGCCGGCCAGGTGGTCGACGACCCGGTGGGTCAGCGCGCCCAGGGCCTCGATCTCCTCGGCGGTGAGCAGGTCGATGAGGTGCCGGCGGACGGCGGCGACGTGGCCGGGGGCGGCTGCCTCGATGGCCTGTCGCCCGGCCGGGGTCAGGGTCACGATCGAGCCCCGGCCGTCGGACGGGCACTCCTCGCGGACGACCAGGCCGCGCTGCTGCATGCGGGACAGGTGGTGGGAGAGCCGGCTGCGCGACCAGAGCATCCGGTCGGCCAGTTCGCTGAGCCGCAGCCGCTGCTCGGGCGTCTCGGAGAGGTCGGAGAGGACGTCGTAGTCCGGCTCGGAGAGGCCGGCGTCCTGCGCCAGCTCCCGGGACAGCTCAAGGTCGAGCAGCCGGCGCATCCGGCGGTACCCGCGCCAGGCCCGGTTCTCCCGCTCGTCCAGCCAGCGTGGTTCGTCCATGGGCCGATCCTAACCGATTTGTTGACATGTCATCGAGCTCGCCCTACGGTCGATGACATGTCAACCAACCTGCCGGGGTCGACTCCCGGCTGTTTCGTACCGACAGGAGTGACCCCGTCATGCCCCGCCTGAACGTGATCGTCGCCAGCACCCGCCCCGGCCGGGTGGGCCGGCGGATCGGTGACTGGTTCACCGCCGCCGCCGTTCGCCACGGCGGATTCGACCAGGTACGCCTGGTCGACCTCGCCGAGGTCGGGCTCCCGTTCCACGACGAGCCGCACCACCCGTCGGAAGGGAACTACCTGCACCGCCACACCCGGGAGTGGAGTGACACGACCGCCGCCGCGGACGCCTTCGTGTTCGTGATGCCGGAGTACAACTACGGCTTCAGCGCCCCGCTCAAGAACGCGATCGACTACCTGTACCACGAGTGGCGGCACAAGCCGGTCGGCTTCGTCAGCTACGGCATGACCTCCGGTGGCCTGCGCGCGGTGCAGATGATCAAGCAGGTGGTCACCACGCTGAACATGGTCCCGGTCAACGAGGCGGTGGCCGTGTTCCTGCGCCAGAACCTCGACGAGACCGGCGGGCTGCGGCCGGACCCGGGCCGCGAGGTGG
This sequence comes from Micromonospora mangrovicola, assembly GCF_047200535.1. Lineage (NCBI taxonomy): Bacteria > Bacillati > Actinomycetota > Actinomycetes > Micromonosporales > Micromonosporaceae > Micromonospora > Micromonospora mangrovicola. Next base: position 45,946 of record NZ_JBJZOG010000046.1, read on the forward strand.
CCGCCGACCTGATGCTCGACCAGCTCACCCGGCTGGCCGTCGCGCTCGCGCCGCTGCGGGTGGCGGCATGAGCGAGCGGCTGTGGGAACTGTTCGGGGAACGCGGGCGCGGGGCGCTGGTCACCCTGCGGCGGGACGGCCGCCCGCAGCTGTCGAACGTGGACTACCTGGCCGAGCCGGGGCTGATCCGCTGCTCCACGACGGGCGACCGGGCGAAGGTGCGCAACCTGCGCCGCGACCCGCGCGCCAGCTTCCACGTGACCACCCCCGACGGCGGCGCGTACGCGGTGGCCGAGGGCGTCGTGACCCTCACCCCGCCCGCGGCGGCCACCGGCGACGCCACGGTCGACGAACTGGTCGAGGTCTACCGGCGGATCCGGGGGGAGCACCCGGACTGGGCGGACTACCGCGCGGCCATGGTGGCCGACGGCCGGGTGGTCCTCCGGCTCGCCGTCGAGCGGGTGTACGGCTGGCGACCGTGACCGGTCCCGTACCGGGCCCCGACCGACGGTGACTAGTGTCTGAGCATGGTCGCAATCTCGTACGAGGACATCGTCAAGGTCCCGAAGGCGCTGCTGCACGATCACCTCGACGGCGGTCTGCGGCCCGCGACGATCGCGGAGCTGGCCGCCGAGGTCGGCCACGAGCTGCCCACCACCGACCCGGAGGCGCTGGGCCGTTGGTTCGTCGAGGCGGCGAACTCCGGCTCGCTGGAGCGCTATCTGGAGACCTTCGCGCACACCGTTGCGGTGATGCAGACCGCGCCGGCGCTGCGCCGGGTCGCCCGCGAGTGCGCCTTCGACCTGGCCGCCGACGGCGTGGTCTACGCCGAGGTCCGGTTCGCCCCCGAGCAGCACCTGGAGCAGAACCTCACCCTCGACGAGGTGGTGGAGGCGGTCGTCACCGGCTTCCGGGAGGGCAGCGCGCTGGCCGCCGAGGCGGGCAACCCGATCCGGATCGGCACCCTGCTGACCGCGATGCGGCACGCGGCCCGGTCCCAGGAGATCGCCGAGCTGGCCGTCCGGCACCGGGACACCGGGGTGGTCGGCTTCGACATCGCCGGGGCGGAGGCGGGTTTCCCGCCCACCCGGCACCTGGACGCCTTCGAGTACCTCCAGCGGGAGAACTTCCACTTCACCATCCACGCCGGCGAGGCGTTCGGGCTGCCGTCGATCTGGCAGGCGATCCAGTGGTGCGGCGCGGACCGCCTCGGCCACGGCGTGCGCATCGTCGACGACATCACCACGGGCAACCCGCCGGTGCTCGGCCGGCTGGCCGCGTACGTACGGGACAAGCGGATCCCGTTGGAGCTGTGCCCGTCGTCGAACGTGCAGACCGGGGCGGCGGCGTCGATCGCCGACCACCCGATCGGGCTGCTGCGCGACCTGCGCTTCCGGGTGACGGTCAACACCGACAACCGGCTGATGAGCGGCACCTCGATGTCCCGGGAGATGGCGCTGCTGGTGGAGGCCTTCGGCTACGGCTGGAAGGAACTCCAGTGGTTCACCATCAACGCGATGAAGAGCGCCTTCATCCCGTTCGACGAGCGCCTGCGGATCATCGACGAGGTGATCAAGCCGGCGTACGCCAAGCTGATCGGCTGATCACGAGTGTTGGTGCGGGTGGCCGGCGAGCAGGGCGGCCACCCGGCGCAGCACCTCGCGGGCCCGGGCCGCCTCGGCGCCCAGGCCGGTCTGCCGGCGCAGCACCGCGGGTTCGGTCCGCAGCAGCGCCACCCCGCGGCTGATCAGCACCCGGGGCCCCTTGCGCTGCTCGGCGAGGTCCCGGGCCAGCCGGCGGACGAAGGTCGCCCCGCGCGGCCGGCGCAGCGCGTACGCCCCGGCGAGCAGGTCGCGGCGTCGACACTCGGCGACGATCTCGGCCGCGAAGATCCCTTCGGCGATGAAAAATGGCGAACCGGTGACGTCGAATGGCCGGGTGGCCACCCGCCGGTCTTCGCCGATCGCATAAACCGGCACTTCGGCCTTGCCGTCCCGGGCCAGTCGGGCAATGGTTTCCACCGCCGAGTCCCTGTCCCAGGACAACGGGGATTCCCAGTCCACTTGTCCGTTTCGGCGTGGACACGTAGGGTCGTCGCCGTCCTTGTAGAAGTCGTCCAGGCAGAGCACCGGAAGTCCGGTTCGTTGTGCGATGTACGACTTTCCGGAGCCGGAAGGCCCAGCGAGTAGGACGACGCGATGAGGGTTTTCCATCACTTTGAGTGACTCCGGACAGACGGATTGCTATCAAATTGCATCAACATCTCATCACACCCCCCGCGAGGGACAACCTGGGCTTTCTCTTTGCGGAGCGGCGTGATGGAATCTCGGAGGTCCGACCCGCCGGGTCGGTCGCTCGGCGTTGCCCATGGGTGACGTCCGGACGGGTTATGCGAGGGCGGTGACGTGAGCAAACGGCCAACGACGGCGAGCTCCTTCCTGTCGCGTCTGCGCCGGCCGGCCAGCCGGCTGCGCGACATGCCGATCTGGTCCAAGCTCGGTCTGATCATGATCGTGCCGACCATCGCCACGGTCGTGGTCGGCACCAGCGGTCTGGTCGACCACCTGCAGACGCTCAACAATGCCAACCGGGCCGGCGACCTGGCCAACCTCATCGGCTACTCCGGTGACCTGGTTGACACCCTGCAGGACGAGCGGGTCACGGCGGTGCTGTGGCTCGGTGCCAACGGCGGCAGCACCAAGGATGTGCGGACTCAGCAGAACGCCCAGTACCAGGAGGCCTACAACCGGGCCAACCAGCGGGTGGATCAGGCGAAGACGCCGTACTCCCAGCAGCGGCAGGACATCGACAACCTGCCGAGGAACTTCGAGGCGCTGCTCGACAACATCGACCAGAACCTCGCCGACCTGCCGGGCACCCGCAGCCAGGTGCTCAACGGCAAGCTGACGATCAGCGACGCGGAGAAGCTGTACCAGGGTCTGATCGACGACCTGCTCTCGATCCGTGACTCGTCGACCCAGCTCGCCGGCGACAACGACCTGAGCGACAAGATGCGGGCCGCCGCGGCGGTGGCCCGCCAGAAGGAGTGGCTCTCCCAGCGCCGGGTGGTCGTCCACCAGGCCCTGGTGCAGAAGAACCTCAACCCGGTCCTGCGCGAGGACTTCATCGCCACCGGCACCGGCCAGGAACAGGCGCTGCAGGGCTTCAAGGGAGTCGCCAGCCAGGCCGACGCGGAGTTCTACGACCAGACCGTCTCCGGGCCGGACCTGCGCGAGTCGACCGCCTACCAGCGGGACATCACCACCAACACCCGGGTCGGCGGCAGCCTGGCCGGCCTCAAGTTCGGCGCGGACCAGTGGGACGCGGCCATGGTGGCCAACGCGAAGCTGATCCGTACGGTCGAGTCGCGGCTGGACCGCAACGTGGTCGGGAAGGCCGAGGACCTACGGAGCGCTACGCAGCGGCAGGTCTTCCTGGAGACCGGCCTGCTGCTGACCATGCTGCTGCTGGCGATCCTCTTCGCGTACCTGGTCGCCCGCTCGATGGCCCGCTCGCTGCGCGACCTGCGCCAGGGCGCCCTGTCGGTGGCCCAGTACGGCCTGCCGCAGGCGGTGGCCCGGCTGCGTGACCCGCAGGTCACCGGCCAGCTCTCCCCGGTGCAGCTGGCCAACCAGATCGCCGAGCCGCTCCCCGTCCGGAGCAAGGACGAGTTCGGCCAGGTGACCGAGGCGTTCAACGCCGTCCACCTGGAGGCGGTCCGGACCGCGGCCGAGCAGGCCGCCCTCCGGGCGTCCGTCGCGACGATGTTCGTCAACCTGGCCCGCCGGTCGCAGATCCTGGTCGACCGCCTGATCGGTCACCTCGACCGGTTGGAGCGGGGCGAGGAGGACCCGGACCGGCTGGCCGAGCTCTTCCAGCTCGACCACCTGGCCACCCGGATGCGCCGCAACGACGAGAACCTGCTGGTCCTCGCCGGTGCGGACTCCACCCGCGTGCAGCGCGAGCCGGCCGCCCTGATCGACGTGCTCCGCGCCGCCCAGTCCGAGGTCGAGCACTACACCCGGATCGAGTTCGGCGTGATCGACCGGGACATCGAGATCGCCGCGCATGCGGTCAACGACCTCGTGCACCTGGTCGCCGAGCTGTTCGACAACGCCACCGCGTTCTCCCCGCCGGACTCCCACGTCATGGTGGAGGCCCGGCGGGTGGGCGACCGCGCCTCGCTCTACGTGGAGGACCGGGGCATCGGCATCGGCCCGGAGCAGCTGCACGAGCTGAACGAGCGGCTGGCCACGCCGCCGCAGGTCGACGTGGCCGTCTCCCGGATGATGGGTCTGGTCGTGGTCGCCCGGCTGTCGTCCCGGCACGGCGTCAAGGTCGAGCTCCGGCCGGGCGCCGACCGGGGTACGGTCGCCGACGTCACGCTGCCCCCGTCGGTCCTGGTGCCGCGTGCCCTCTCGGGCCGGGGACCGCAGGCCGCGCCGGCTCTCCCGGCCGCGAACACGGGCCCGCAGCAGAGCGGGCCGGCCCCGGCGTTCGGTGCCCTCGCCGCCCTCGGCAACGGCCCGCACACCCCGAACACCCCGCCGGCCCCGCGCCCCGGTGGATCCGGCAATCAGGTGACCCTCGGCGGTCGTGCGTTCGACCCGGCACCGCACAACGGCTCCGGCACCCCGGCCACGCCGGGCGGGCCGCGCTCGATGCCGGCCTGGTCCGACCTCACCGGGGCCAGCGCCCTCGCCGGGGGCGACGGCTTCAACCCGCGGTCGTCGAACGGCCAGTCGACCGACCCGCTGCCGCAGCGGCGCCACCCGGCCGAGGACGACCCGGCCACCACCGGCCAGCAGTCGGCCATCCCGCGGCAGCTGCCGAGCAGCCCGGAGGCGCGGCCGTACAACCCGCCGCCGGTCTCCGCGCCGCCGGTCCCGCCGGTCTCCGGTGTCCCGATGTCCGCCTCGCCGGTCTCCGGCCAGCCCGTCTCGGGCCAGCCGGTCTCCAGCCAGCCCTACTCGGCTCAGCCGTACTCGGCT
>NZ_JBJZOG010000047.1:0-50342 GCF_047200535.1 Micromonospora mangrovicola
CGGCCCCCCCCCCCCCCCCCCCCCCCCCCCCCTTCCGTCGTATCCGGGGTCAGCCGCGCAGGTGCGCCTCGGAGACCTCCCAGAGCCGCTCGGCGGCCTCCGGGTCCCGGGCGTACGGGGCGTAGCCGGTGCGGGTGCCGGGCTGGTTCGGGCCGGCCTCCTGGCAGTCCTCGAAGTACCGGCCGCCGATGCCGTTCAGCAGCGGTGAGGCGGCGACCAGCACCGAGGTGGCGGCTCCCTGCTCGGTGTTCTTCCAGCTCGGCGAGGCTCCGCCACCGCTCTCCGCACGCAGTCTGGCCAGCTCCTCGTCGCTGACGTAGCGCTGGAGGTTCGTCCGGATCGCGCCGGGCATGAGCGCGTTGGTGAGGACGCCGTCGTCGGCCCAGCGCCGGGTGGCGTCCACCGCGAAGAGCACGTTGGCGGTCTTGGACTGCCCGTAGGCCGCCCACGGGTCGTACGGCCGCTCGCGGAAGTGGATGTCCTCGAAGACGACCGGCGAGCGCAGGTGCGCCGACGAGCTGACCGAGACGATCCGGGCCCCCTCGGCGGCGGCGAGGGCCCGGCGCAGGCCGGTGGCCAGGGCGAAGTGCCCGAGGTGGTTGGTGGCGAACTGCATCTCCCAGCCCTGCTCGGTGCGCATCTCGGGCGAGGCCATGATCCCGGCGTTGTTCACCAGGATGTGCAGCGGCCCGTCCCAGGTGCGCACGAACGTGGCCACCGAGCCCAGGTCGGCGAGGTCGAGCGGCGCGACCAGGAGCCGGTCGTTGCCGGTCGTGCCGGTGATGTCGGTGGCGGCCCGCTGGCCGGCCTCCACGTTGCGGACGGCGAGGGTGACGTCGGCGCCGGCGGCCGCCAGCGCGCGGGCGGTCTCCACGCCGATGCCGGAGGCGCCGCCGGTGACGATCGCCCGCCGGCCGGTCAGGTCCAGGTCGCGGACCACCTCCAGGGCGGTCGTCTCGCGGGTGAACGGGGTGGTGACGGGTGTGCTGGTGGTCATGATCCATCCTTGTCGGCGTCGGCGCGGACCGGTCGGCCCCGCCGGTACGATGAGAAGCGGAGGATCCTCCGTTACGAGTCGAGCCTAACCGGAGGGCCCTCCGCTTGCCAACCGACCGCGCCCTGATGCCGACGCCCCCGAGGAGGAGCCGTGTCCGACCGACCGCTGCGCGCTGACGCGCTGCGCAACCGGCAGCGGCTGCTGGACGCCGCGGTACGCGCGTTTTCCCAAGCGGGGGCGGAGGTAACCCTCGACCGGATCGCCAGGGACGCCGGGGTCGGCATCGGCACCCTCTACCGCCACTTCCCCACCCGCGAGGCGCTGGTCGAGGCGGCGTACCGCAACGAGCTGGCCAAGCTCTGCGACGCGGTGCCGGAGCTGCTCGCGGCCGGACCGCCCGATCGGGCAATACGTGCCTGGATGGACCGCTTCGTCGACTACCTCTCCACCAAGCGGGGCATGGCCGACGCGCTGCGGCTGGCCATCGCCTCCGGCGCCAACCCGTACGCGCACAGCCGCGACCGGCTGCTCGCCGCGCTCGGCGACCTGCTCGCGGCCGGCGCCGCCGCCGGCACCGTCCGCGCCGACGTGGCCGCCGCCGACGTGCTGGCCGGGCTCAGCGGGGTCTCCCTGGTGGCTGGCGAACCGGACCAGCGGGAGCAGGCCGGCCGGCTCCTCGACCTGCTGATGGACGGGCTGCGCCACCGTCCGGGCTGAGGCGATTCCGGCCCGGCGACGGGCCGGCCGCTGCAAGACTCGTCCGGTGAGCGGCTTCGGGAGGCGAAGACGCCTCGGGCCTGCCGTGCCGATCGCGCCGGGTGCCCGGGTGGACCGGTTCGAGATCTTCTTCGACCTGGTCTTCGTCTTCTCGTTCTTCATCATCACCCGGGCCACCGCGCTCCAGATCAGCGGCGGCGCGTTGCTGCACGCCTTCCTGGTCCTCGCCGTGCTGTGGTGGGCGTGGGTGGTGCACAGCATCGTCGCCACCCGGATCCGGCTCGGCGAGGGCTTCGTGCCGGTGCTGATGACCGTCGGCATGGCGGCGCTGTTCACCTTCGCCCTGTCCCTGCCGAACGCGTTCCGGGACCCGCGCGGCAACGCCGCCGGGCCGATCGTCGCCGCGGTCAGCTACATCGTGATCCGCGGCGTGCACATGCTGCTCTACCTGCACGCCGTGCGGGACAGCCCGAACGAGCGCCGGCAGCTGCTGCGGTTCGCCCCGGAGATGATCGGCAGCACCCTGTTGCTGGGAGTGGCCGCGCTGGTCCCGCCGCAGCTCGGCGGCCTCACCTCGGCGGCGGTCGTCCGGGACGGGCTGTGGGCCGCGGTGGTGCTGCTCCAGTACAGCACCGGCATCCTCGCCGGCACCTGGGGCTGGGGAGTGGCCTCCGCCGAACACTGGACGGAGCGGTACGACCTGATCCTGATCATCGCGCTCGGCGAGTCGGTCATCTCGGTCGGCGTCGGCAGCAACCTGCTCGGCCAGCCACCCACCCTGCCGGCCGTCGCGGCGGCGGTGCTCGGCATCGTCTTCACCGCCGCGCTCTGGTGGGCGCACTACGACATGATCGGCCCGGCCGCCCGGATCACCCTGCACGCCGCCGAGGACGGCCCCCGGGTGGCCCTGGCCCGCGACGCGTACGCCTACCTCTACCTGCCGATGATCGCCGGGATCATCCTCTTCGCGCTCGGCGCGGAGGGGATCGTGCATCAGATCGCCGACCCGCACGTGTCCCCCTGGCTGCCCGCCAAGGGGCCCGGCGAGCCGCTGCTCTTCGGCGGGGTGATCTGCTACCTCTGCGGCAACATGCTGTTCCAGCTGCGCACCCTGCGCACGCTGAGCTGGACCCGGGTCGGCACCGTGCTGCTGCTGGTGGTCGGCATCCCGGTGGCCGACCGGCTCCCCGCGCTCGGCGCCCTCACCCTGCTCACCGCGATCTGCGTCGGCATGGTGGCCGCCGAGGTGCTGATCTTCGGCGCGAGCCGGCACGCACTGCGGAAGCTCGTCTTCGAGGAACGGCTCAGCCACGAGGCGCACGAGGCGGCCTGGCGGGCCCGCTGGCACCTCCCGGCGGAGCCGGACGAGGGCGAGTGACGCGGGGCCGCGGCCGACGGCCGGATCGCGTAGGGTCGCCGGCAGCGTCGCGGTGCACCCGGCACGAAGGCCGCCGTGGGCATGGAGGCGCGGGACAGCAGGGGACCATGTGCACCCATCCCACCCACCGGGCGGGCGGCTGACCGCCCTCGGCACGCAACTGATCGAAATCCACGACTGGCTCCGCGAGGAGTTGGCCCGGCTGCGCGCGGGCCTGGACTCCCCCGGCGGCGGCGGGCTGACCCGCGAGCTGCGAGCGCACTGCGTCGGGTTCTGCACGGCGCTGGACCGGCACCACACCGGCGAGGACGGCGGCGCGTTCCGCGTCCTGGCCGACCAGGCGCCGGAGCTCCGGCCGGTCCTGGCCGAACTGCGCGAGGACCACGAGGTGGTGGCGTCGATCCTCACCCGGATCGAGGCGCTGCTCGCCGAGGCCGCCGACGGCCGGTCGGTCCGGGCCGAGCTGAACGGCCTGGCCGCGCTGCTGGAGTCGCACTTCACCTACGAGGAACGAAAACTTGTCGCCGCGCTGAACCGACTGGCCGGCGGCGCCGTGAGACTGCTCGGTGTCGCGTCACCCGACGCCGCACCACACGATCCGAGGGGGACGGGGACCACATGACCACCGACACGATCGACGCCGCCGCCGCGGGCACCTGGCAGCTCGGCGACCTGACCGTCAACCGGATCGGCTTCGGCGCGATGCGGCTGACGGCGAACGCCGACGGGAGCCCGAGCGACCGGGACCGGGCGATCGCCGTCCTGCGGCGCGCGGTCGAACTGGGCGTCAACCACATCGACACGGCCGCGTTCTACTTCTCGGCGCTGCGCTCGGCCAACGAGCTGATCAACCGGGCGCTGTCGCCGTACCCGGAGGACCTGGTCATCGTCACCAAGGTCGGGCCGGGCCGGGACCTGTCCGGCGAGTGGCTGCCGATGGCCCGGCCCGACCAGCTCCGCGGCCAGGTCGAGGAGAACCTGCGCCAGCTCGGCCGGGACCACCTCGACGTGGTCAACCTCCGGGTGTACGGCCCGGAGCCCCTGGCCGAGCACTTCGGCGCGCTCGCCGAGCTGCGCGACGCCGGGCTGATCCGGCACCTCGGGGTCTCGGCGGTCCGGCAGCACCAGGTCACCGAGGCGCGCGAGATCGCCCCGGTGGTCTGCGTGCAGAACTCGTACAGCCTCGGGTACCGGCTGAGCAACGACGCCCTGATCCGGGACTGCGCGGCGCACGGCACCGCGTTCGTGCCGTTCTTCGCCCTCGCCACCAGCGGGCGGGAGGCCGGGGCGAGCGGCGTCGAACACGACGAGGTACGCGCCGTCGCCCGGGAACACGGCGTCACCCCGGCCCAGGTCCGGCTGGCCTGGACGCTGCGGCGGAGCCCGAACGTGCTCGCCATCCCGGGCACCGGCAACCCCGAGCACCTGGTCCAGAACGTGGCGGCCGGGGCGCTGCGCCTCACCGACGACGGCCTGGCCCGCCTGGAGACCGTGCACCAGGCCGCCGGCTGACTCCCCCGGCCCGGATTCGCCGGTCAGCAGAATCGGCGGGTCCGGGCTGGCCGGCACCGGCGGTACCCGGCGATGCTGGGCCGATGGCGATCTTCTCCGTGCAGGCCCGGCCCATCGACGCGACGAGCTGGGCCGACCTGGCCCGCCGGGTCGAGGCCGCCGGCTTCGACGCGCTGCTGGCCTCGGATCATCCCGGCCACGGCGCGTCGCCGTTCGTGGCCCTCGCCGCCGCGGCGGGGGTGACCTCGACGCTCGGCCTCGGCTCGTACGTCTCCAACGCCGGGGTCCGGGAGCCGGTCCTGCTCGCCACCGACGTGGCCACCCTGGACGTGGTCTCCGGCGGGCGGGCCCGGCTCGGTCTCGGCGCCGGCCACACGCCCGCCGAGTGGCGGGCCGTCGGGCGCGAGCGCCCCGATGTCGCCGGCCGGGTCCGCCGCTGCCTCGCCGTCGCCGAGGCGGTGCGGTCCCTGCTGGCCGGCGACGAGGTCACCGTCGAGACCCCCGAGCTGGCGGCCCACGCCGCCCGGCTCACCGAGCTGCGCCCCGTCCAGGAGCACGTTCCGCTCACCATCGGTACGGCGAACTCCGAGCTGCTGCGCTGGGCCGGCGCGCACGCCGACGTGGTCGGGCTGACCGGCTTCGGGCGCACGCTCCCCGACGGGCACATGCACGCGGTGCGCTGGCGGGCCGACCAGATCGAGGCGCAGCTCGCCCACGTCGCGGCCGGGGCGGCCGGGCGGAGCGGGCGGCCCGCGCTGGAGGCCCTCGTCCAGCACGTCGCCGTCACCGACGACGCGGAGGCCGCCGCCGCGACCTTCGCCGGGCACACCGACCTCACCCCCGCCGAGCTGCTGGCCACGCCGTTCGTGCTGATCGGCACGGCGGACGAGATCGCCGCGGCGGTCGCCGGGCACCGGCGCCGCTGGGGGATCACCCGCTTCGTGGTACGCGCCGACGCCGTCGAACCGTTGACGCCGGTGCTGTCCCGGATTGGTCTCGAGGGGTGACCACCGGGGACCACTTCTCGCCGCGGCCGACGCTCGCCACCGCAGCCGGCGTACGCCGGGACGTGCCCGGCGTGGCTGGGGTCCCGCCGGTCCGCGGAAGTCGTTCAGCGGGTCGGGACGGCGTCGGCGACACCCTCGTAGTAGCGGATCTTGTCACGGAGGTGGTCGTACTGGCGGCGGAGCAGGCTCATCTGCTCCTCGACCCGCTCCGCGTGTTGTTGAAGCAGCTCCCGCCGCCTCCCGGCGGTGTGCTCACCCTCCCGCGCCAGCTCGGCGTAGCGGCACATCTCCGCGATGGGCATGCCGGTGTCGCGCAGGCAGCGGAGCACGTCCAGCCAGCCCAGGTCACCGTCGGTGAAGACCCGACGTCCGCCCGCCGTGCGGTTCACCCCGGCGAGCAGGCCGATCTTCTCGTAGTACCGGAGCGTGTCGAGGCTGAAACCGCTGCGCCGAGCCGCCTCCGAGGGCGAATAGCGTTCACTCACCAGCGCAGGCTAACGCTTGACCTGGAGCGCGCTCCAGGTTGAAGAGTGGTCCCATGACGACGACACGACGACTGGGCCGCAGCGGCATCGAGGTCAGCGCTATCGGCATGGGCTGCTGGGCCATCGGCGGTCCGCTCTGGGAGGGCGAGCAGCCGCTCGGCTGGGGCGAGGTGGACGACGACGAGTCGGTACGCACGATCCACCGGGCGCTCGACCTCGGGGCGACCCTGTTCGACACCTCCAGCAACTACGGCGCAGGGCACAGCGAGCGGGTGCTCGGCCGCGCCCTCGCCGGCCGCCGAGACCGGGCCGTGATCGCCACCAAGTTCGGCTACCCCACCGACGAGGCCAGCCGGCAGGCAACCGGCATGGACGCCAGCCCGGCGTACGCCCGGCACAGCCTGGAGGGCTCGCTGCGCCGGCTCGGCACCGACCACGTCGACCTGTACCAGCTGCACGTCAACGCGCTGCCGGCACCGCAGGCGCTGGAGCTGGTCGACACGCTGGAGGAACTGGTCGCCGAAGGCAAGATCCGGGCGTACGGGTGGAGCACCGACGACCCCGCGTCGGCGCGGGCGTTCGCGGCGGCAGGGCCGCACTGCACGGCGATCCAGCACGACCAGTCGGTGCTCCGGGACAACGCGGAGCTGCTCGCGGTCTGCGACGAGTTCGACCTGGCCAGCCTCAACCGGGGGCCGCTCGCGATGGGCCTGCTCACCGCGAAGTACCAGGGCACGCCGGCCGCGCGGGGCGACGACGACGTACGCGGGGTGGCCCCGGAGTGGCTGCCCTGGTTCACCGACGGCATGCCGCGGGCGGAGTGGGCGGACCGGGTGGCGCGGGTGCGCGAGGCGCTCACCGCTGACGGCCGCACCCTCGCCCAGGGCGCGCTGGGCTGGCTGCTCGCCCGCAGCCCGCGGACCCTGCCCATCCCCGGCTGCCGCACGGTGGCCCAGGCCGAGGAGAACCTCGGCACCCTGGCGTACGGCCCGCTGCCCGAGGCGGCCTTCGCCGAGGTGGAGCGGTTCCTCGCCGACCTGCGCACCGCGCCGGCGAACGCCTGACGACGCACTGGCGCCTCGCCGGTCGGGCACGACGGCCGGCGGGGTGCCACCGGGCCGGCTACCCCTGCGGCAGTTCCTCGGCGACGAAGACACCCACGCCGTGCACGCCCTCCACCCAGCCCTGCATCTGCAGCACGAGGATCGCCTGACGCACGACGCCGGCCGAGACGCCGTGCTCATCTTTCAGTTGGGCTGTTGACGGCAACTTCTCGCCGGGCGCGAGCTGTCCGGACGCGATCTGATCACGGATCTGGTCCGCGATCTGCGCCCACTTTGCTTTGGCGGGCATGTTGACTCCCTGGTCTGCACCGCCATTCGATCACGGCCAAGCTTTACATGACAAGCAAGGACTAGATCAGCGTTGACTTTACTAGTCTTGTCTGACAAAGTTCCTCCTGACCGGCTCCCTGGTCTGCAACCCGGAGTTGGTCGTTCCGTGGAACCACCCGGCCGGCCACTCCCCCGGTTGCCGGCCGGGTGCCCCTACCCGCCGACCCGCTGTCGGCGGGCTTCGTGAGCAGGCCCGGGGCGGGTGCCGGGCGCCGGCCGACCCTGCGCGCGCACGGCCGTCCCCGCCCGCCTCGGCGCCGCACCCCGACCAAGGAGGCACCGCAGGTGGGATCAGCGACCGACCAACCGGTGGACGCGATGGAGAAGGTGCTCGGCGAGCTGCCGGTGCCGTGGTTCGTGACGGTGGCGGACGTCAAGCTCGCCCTGCGGGCGCTGCTGGTGCACCGGGCCGAGGAGTGGCCCGCCGGCCCGCTGTGCCGCAGCGACCGGACCCCGTACCCCTGCCTGCTGCACCGCTGGGGACGGCGGGTGCTGCGCTCGCGCGGCCTGCCGGACGACGTGCTCGACGAGCTGGCGGAACGCGGCGGTCTGCTGGTCGGCGTACCCGACGGGCGGCCCTGATGGGCGGGCCGCGACGGAACGCGGGACCGGTGCCGCTCGCGCCCCGGCACCGGCGGACCTGGCGGCGCGGACGGCGCTGGTGCTCGTGCGGCCTGCGCTGGGCCGCCTGCCCGGACCGGCACGCGCCGGTGCCCACCGAACCGCCCGCGCCGCCGCCGAACAGCCGCTGGTGGGACGAGGTGACCCGGGCGAACCCGCAGGTGGGGCGGGCCGGCCGGCTCACTCCGGCACAGACCTGGCGGGCCAACGGCGGCCGGTGGTGACCGGCCCACACCTGCCGCTGCGCCCGCTCTGGCTCTGCCGGGACTGCGCCGCGCCCTGGCCGTGTCCGGCCGCCCGGCTCACTCTGCTGCGCGAGTACGCCACCGACCGGGTGTCGCTGCTGATCCACCTCGGCGGGCTGCTGCACGACGCGGCCGGCCAGTTGCACACGCTGCACCCCGACGGCGGTCCGGCACCGACGCAGCTCTTCGCCCGCTTCCTCGGCTGGGCGATCCCGCGCCGCGCCGGCGGGGCCGCACGCCCGGCCGGTCTCGCCTACGATCCGGGGGTGATCGATGAACGGTTCGCGTTGCCGGCGGCGGTGGACGAACGGACCCTGCTCGACACCTTCCTCGACTTCCAGCGGGACGCGCTGGTCCGCAAGTGCGCCGGGCTCGCCGACGAGCAGTTGCGGCTGCGGCCGGTGCCCTCGTCCGGGCTGTCGCTGATCGGCCTGGTCCGGCACCTGGCCACGGTGGAGCGCTGGTACTTCCAGGCGGTGATCGCCGACGCCTTCCCCGGCGACCTGTTCGACCTCACCGACGACGAGGATGCGCCGTTCACCGCCATCGCCGAGGTCACCGGCACGGAAACCTTCGCGATCTGGCGAGAGGAGGTCGCGGTGTCCCGGCGGATCGCCGCGGAACGCCCGCTCGACGCGGTCGGCCGCTCCCCCGGCACCGGCCTCGAACACTCGCTGCGCTGGGTGCTCGCGCACATGATCGACGAGTACGCCCGGCACCTCGGCCACGCCGACATCCTGCGGGAGGCGATCGACGGCCGGACCGGCGAGTGACCGCGAGGCGCCGGTCCGCGGCGAGCGTGACGAGTGAGTGATTTCGCTCAACGCATCCGAGTCCGGCTCCGTACCGGAAGATATGAACATGCGGATCCTCATGGCCGGCGTGTCCGGCTTCCTCGGCACCCGACTGGTCGACCGGCTCACCGCCGACGGCCACCAGGTCACCCACCTGGTCCGCCGCGCCCCCCGCAACGCCGGCGAGCGGCAGTGGAACCCGTCCGCCGCCCAGCTCGACCCGCAGGTGGTCGCCGACGCCGACGCGGTGGTCAACCTGGCCGGCGCGGGGGTCGGCGACAAGCGCTGGAACGACGCGTACAAGAAGCTGATCCGGTCCAGCCGGGTGGACACCACCACCACGCTGGCCATCACGATCGCCGGGCTGCCCGCCGCCGACCGGCCCGCGGTCATGCTCAACGCCTCCGCCGTCGGCTGGTACGGCAACACCGGCGACCGGGTGGTCGAGGAGGACGCACCCGCCGGCGACGGCTTCCTGGCCGACGTCTGCCGGGTCTGGGAGGCCGCCACCCGCCCGGCCGAGGATGCCGGCGCACGGGTGGTGCGGCTGCGCACCGGGCTGCCGCTGGACCGCGACGGCGGGATGCTCAAGCCACAGCTGCTGCCGTTCCGGCTCGGGGTCGGCGGGAGGCTGGGCAACGGCCGGCAGTGGCTGCCCTGGATCTCGATGCGCGACTGGCTGGACGCGGTGGCGTTCCTGCTGGCCCGCGAGGACCTGGCCGGTCCGGTCAACGTGGTCGGTCCGGCCCCGGTCACCAACGCGGAGTTCACCCGGGAGCTGGGCCGGCAGCTGAACCGGCCGGCGGTCATGTGGGTCCCGGCGGTGGCCCTCAAGGTCGCCCTGGGCGGTTTCGCCCACGAGGCGCTGACCAGCGCGCGGGTCCTCCCCGGTGTGCTGACCAGGGCGGGCTTCACCTGGACCCACCCCGACCTGCCGAGCGCGCTGCGCGCCGCCCTCACCGGGTGAGCCGGCGA
Organism: Micromonospora mangrovicola; assembly: GCF_047200535.1. NCBI lineage: Bacteria > Bacillati > Actinomycetota > Actinomycetes > Micromonosporales > Micromonosporaceae > Micromonospora > Micromonospora mangrovicola. Next base: position 10,126 of record NZ_JBJZOG010000047.1, read on the forward strand.
GGGCGGCGAGCGGCGGTCAGCAGCCGATGACCCAGTAGCTGGGGCCGGTCTGCTTGAGGGTGGTCGTGTAGAAGGTGTTGTAGAGGCCCATCTTCTGGTTGCTGCCCAGCGCGTAGGCGTATCCGCCGGACTGGTAGGCGCGCCCGGCGACCACGTGCGCGTAGTTGCTGGCGGTGACGCAGACCGGCGACGCCGTCGGCGACGGCGAAGGCGACGCGGTCGGGCTGGGCGACGCGGTCGCCGTCGGGGTCGGGCTGGGCGCGGTGCCGCCGCCCAGGCCGAAGAAGAGCGCGTCCCGGTACGTCGAGCAGATGGTGTCCAGGAAGTACGCAGCCGTGTTGCCGCACTGGTCGGTGGCCGAACCCGGGTCGACCGGGGTGCCGTGCCCCATCCCGGAGACCCGGTAGACGCGGACCTGGTCGTTGCCGTACACCTCCAGGCTGGTGCCGGCCGGCAGCGAGGCGGTGCTGGTCGGGGTCTGCGACACGCCGAGCACGTTGGTCCACTGGTCCCGTGACTCGGTGGCGTTGGCCACCGCCACCGTGTAGTCGCTGGTGCCGTGCCAGATCGCCACCCGGGGGCGCTTGCCGGCGTAGCCGGAGTAGGCGTTGCGGACCAGGTCACCCCACTGCGCGGGGGTCTTGTCCACCCCCGGGTTCATGCAGGTGTACGCGCTGATGGTGTCGGTGGCGCAGCGGTAGGGCAGGCCGGCGATGACCGAGCCGGCGGCGAAGACGTCCGGGTAGGTGGCGAGCATGACCGCGCTCATCGCCGCGCCGGCCGACAGGCCGCTGACGTAGATCCGGCCGCCGTCGAGGCCGTAGTTGGTCTTCGCGTAGTCGACCATCTGCTTGATCGAGAGCGCCTCGCCCTGGCCGCGGGCGGTGTCCCCGGTCTGGAACCAGTTGAAGCAGGAGCTGGAGTTGTTGGAGGACGACTGCTGGGGCACGATCAGCGCGAACTTCCACAGGTCGGCGTACTTCTGCCAGCCGGAGTTGGTGAAGTAGCCGGAGGCGTTCTGGGTGCAGCCGTGCAGCAGGACCACGGCCGGCGCGTTGGCCGGCAGGCCGTCCGGGCGGTACGCGTACATGGCGAGGTTGCCCGGGTTGGAGCCGAAGCCGGTGACCTGGGTGAGCGTGGCGGCCTGCGCGGGCAGGGCGGCGGCGAGCACGGCGGCCGCGGCCAGCACGACCCCGGCCGCCGCCCCGGCGAGCCGGGTGAGAAGGGATGAGGAGCGGCGCACGGCGACCTCCTGAGGACGGATTGTGAACTGGGTCACCCGTTGAGTTGCCGAGACGTTACGTCCGTGTTTCACGAACCCGGAATGGCCGCGACTCACACATTCATGGCCGCCGAAGTGTTGGTGGGCTGCGGGCGGAGAAGCTTACGTGTCTGACCGGCGTGTCCAGGTCCGGTTGGTAACGTCCGCTCCGTGCCGTTCTCCCCGTCCCTGGCCGCCAGCCCGTCGCCCGCGTCCGCGCCCGCCGTCCGGAACCGGCGCGCCGACCTGGTGGTGGTGCTCGCCGCGGTGGCCCTGGCGCTCTGGGTGACCAGTGGGATGTGGCGGGACCCGAACAGCCGGACGATCACCGTGAACTCCAGCGACCAGGCGCTCTTCGAGTGGCTGCTGGCCTTCGGCGGGCACGCCGTCACCCACGGGGAGAACCCGCTCTTCACCCACCTGCTCAACGTGCCGGACGGGGTGAACCTCGCGGTCAACACCTCGATCACCGTGTACGCGGTGGCCTTCGCCCCGCTGACTTACCTGATCGGTCCGCCCGCCACGTTCCTGGTGATCCTCACCCTCAACCTGGCGGCCACCGCGGTGGCCTGGTACTGGCTGCTCAGCCGGTACCTGGTGGGCAGCCGGCTGGCCGCCGGGGTGGGGGCGCTGTTCATCGCCTACTGCCCCGCGATGGTGTCGCACGCCAACGCGCACCTGAACTGGACCGCCGGCTGGCTGGTGCCGCTGCTGATCTGGGGGGTGTTCCGGCTGCGCCGCCCCGGCCGGGCGGTCGGCGGCGGGATCGCGCTCGGGGTGCTGATCGCGGTGGCCTTCTCCATCGCCGCCGAGGGGCTCTTCTTCACCGCCCTGGCGCTGGCGTTCTTCCTGCTGCTCTGGGCGCTGCACCCGGCCCGGCGGGCCGAGGCCCGGGCCGCGCTGCCGCACTTCCTGCGCGGGCTCGGGGTGACCGCGGTGGTGGCCGCGGTGCTGCTGGCGTACCCGCTCTGGCTGCACTTCGCCGGGCCGCAACGCTTCCACGGCACCGGCTTCGACCCGCTCATCCACTCCGAGGACATCGCCGCGTACGGTTCGTTCCCGCGCCGGTCCCTCGCCGGCTGGGCCGGGCTGGGCACCTCGCTGGCGCCCAACCCCACCGAGGAGAACTCCTTCTTCGGCATCCCGCTGCTGCTGCTCGCGGTCGCGTGCTTCGCCTTCCTCTGGGCCCGGGCCGACCGGGCGTTCCGGGCCACGCTGACCGCGCTGGGCGGCACCGCGGTGGTGTTCGCGGTGCTCTCCTGGGGGCCGAAGGCCAGGTGGAACGGCCGGCGCACCGACCAACTCCTGCCGTTCGGGGTGCTGGACAACCTGCCGGTGATCAACGCGGCGCTGCCGTCCCGGCTCGCCCTGGTCGTCGCACCCGTGCTCGGCCTGCTGCTGGCGTACACGGTCGACCGGCTCCGGTCCCGGCCGCCCCGGCACCGCACCACCGAGCTGGCCTGGCTGGTCGGCTTCGCCGCCGCGCTGCTGCCGCTGCTGCCCACCCCGCTGCTGACCAGCGTGCGCGAGCCGATCCCGGCATTCATCACCAGCGGCACCTGGCAGCGGTACGTCTCCCCCGGCGGGGTGCTCACCCCGCTGCCGCTGACCGTCGACGTCTATCCGGACGGGCAGCGCTGGCAGGCGTACGCGCTGGCGCACCGGCAGGGCGAGTTCCGCATCCCGGCCGGCTTCTTCCTCGGCCCCGGCGGACCGGACGGCCGGGGAAGGATCGGGCCGGTGCCCCGCACCTTCGACTCGCTGATGGACCAGGCCGGGCGGACCGGCCTGGTGCCGATCATCACCGACGGCAGCATCCGGGAGTCCCTCGCCGACCTGCACCACTGGCGGGTCGAGACGGTGGTGCTGGCCGACCGCGTGCACGGCGCGAAGTACGACGTCGACGAGGAGGCGCTGCGCCGCACCGCCACCGCACTGCTCGGCCCGCCCCAGCGGGTGGACGACGTCTGGCTGTGGAAGGTGCCCCCGGCCTGAGCCGCCGACGCGACGAGTCTCACGCCGCCGGGCCCAGGGCGACGGGTCTAGGCTGAACGGGTGAGCGTGACGACTTCCGCACTGACCACCGTCCGCGCCGGCGTGCTCGACTACCAGGCCGCCTGGGACGAGCAGCGCCGGCTGCACGAGGCCGTGGTGGCCGGCGAGCAGGGCGACACCGTGCTGCTGCTGGAGCACCCCAGCGTCTACACCGCCGGCAAGCGGACCGAGCCGTGGGACCGCCCGATGGACGGCACCCCGGTGGTCGACGTCGACCGCGGCGGCAAGATCACCTGGCACGGTCCGGGGCAACTGGTCGGCTACCCGATCCTCACCCTGCCCGATCCGGTGGACGTGGTCGCGTACGTGCGCCGGGTGGAGCAGATGCTGATCGACGTCTGCGCCGAGTTCGGGCTGACCGCCGGCCGGGTCGAGGGGCGCAGCGGCGTCTGGGTGCCCGAGGACGACCGGGGTCCGGCCCGCAAGGTGGCCGCCATCGGCATCCGGGTGGCCCGGGGCGTCACCCTGCACGGCTTCTCGATCAACTGTGACTGCGACCTGGCGTACTTCGACCGGATCGTGCCGTGCGGCATCCGGGACGCCGGGGTCACCTCGCTCACCGCCGAACTGGGCCGCCCGGTCACCGTCGCCGACGTGCTCCCGGTGGTGGAGCGGCACCTCGCCACCATCGTCGAGGTCTAGGAAACTTCCGCGGCGTGGTGTCCCGGCGGGCGCCGGGCCGATCGTCCCTATGGTGAGAGGCCGGCGACCGAACCGGCCACGGACCTCACCGGAGGCGATCATGCCCATGTACGTCGCGCTGACCTACACCGCCGACGTCGACTGGACCCAGCCGGAGTACGCCGAGGAGATGACGGAGTACACCGAGTTCGGGGCGGCGGCCGCGGCGGTGATCCGGGGTGGCCACGCGCTCTACCCGACCGCCACGGCGACCACCGTCCGGGTCTCCGGCGGCAAGGGCGGCGAGGTGCTCACCACCGACGGCCCGTACGCCGAGACCAAGGAGGCGCTGACCGGCTTCTACCTGCTGGAGTGCGCCGACCTGGACGAGGCGGTCAAGGTGGCCGCCACCATCCCGGCGGCCTGGGCCGGCGCGGTCGAGGTCCGGCCGGTCATCCAGTTCTGAGGTGACGTCGGTGCTGCCCGGTGACGCGGCGGTGGCGCGGGTGGTCCGCGAGGAGCGCACCCGCATCCTCGCCACCCTGATCCGCGTCACCGGCAGCGTCGACCTTGCGGAGGACGCCACCCAGGACGCCGTCGTCCGGGCGCTGGAGACCTGGCCCCGCGACGGCGTGCCCGACAACCCGCGCGGCTGGCTGCTGGTGGTGGCCCGGCGCCGCGCGGTGGACCTGATCCGCCGGGAGGCGAACCGGGCCGGTAAGGAGGCGGCGGCGGTGGGCCTGCTCGACCCCGTGCCCGAGCCACCCGAGGTGATCCGCGACGACCTGCTGCGCCTGGTCTTCACCTGCTGCCATCCGGCGCTGTCGCTGGACGCGCAGGTGGCGCTGGCGCTGCGCACCCTCGGCGGGCTGAGCACCGCCGAGGTGGCCCGGGCGCTGCTGCTCCCGGAGGCCACCCTGGCCAAGCGGCTCACCCGGGCCAAACTGAAGATCACCCGGGCCCGGATCCCGTACCGGGTGCCGGCGGCCGAGGAGCTGCCCGGCCGGCTGACCGGGGTGGCCGCCACCGTCTACCTGATCTTCAACGAGGGCTACGCCAGCGGCGCCGGGGCCGATCTGGTGCGCGCCGCCCTGGCCGACGAGGCGCTGCGGCTGGCCCGGCTGCTCGCCGAGCTGATGCCGGACGAGCCGACCGTGCTCGGCCTGCACGCGCTGCTGCTGCTCCAGAACTCCCGGCGGGCGGCCCGTACCGGCCCGGACGGTCGGCTGCTCCTGCTGCCCGAGCAGGACCGGACCCGCTGGGACCGGGAGGCGATCACCGCCGGGGTCGAGCTGGTCGGCCGGGCGCTGCGCCGCACCCCGGACCGTCCCGACCGGTACGTGGTGCAGGCCGCGATCGCCGCCTGCCACGCGCTCGCGCCGAGCTGGGACCGGACCCCGTGGGACGCGGTCGTCTCCTGGTACGACGTGCTGCTCAGCGTGCACGACACACCGGTGGTGCGACTGAACCGGGCCGCGGCGGTGGCCGAGCGGGACGGCCCGGCGGCCGGGCTGTCCCTCGCCGAGGCGGTCGACGGGCTGGCCGGCTACCCGTGGTGGCACGCCACCCGCGCCGAGCTGCTGCGCCGCCTCGACCGCCCGGCCGAGGCCGCCGCCGCGTACGACCGCGCGCTGGCGCTGGACCTGAGCGGGCCACAGGCCGACCATCTGCGCCGACGCCGCGCCGAGCTGCCCGGGTGACCGCGTACCCTCGTCCGGTGCGGATCGATCTCGTCACCCTCGTCGTCGCCGAGTACGACCCGGCGATCGCCTTCTACACCGAGGTACTCGGCTTCGAACTGGTCGAGGACAAGCCGTCGCTGACCAACGACGGCCGGCCGAAGCGCTGGGTGGTGGTCCGGCCGCCGGATGGCGGCACCGGCCTGCTGCTGGCCCGCGCCGACGGGGAGCGGCAGGAGGCGGCCGTCGGCGCGCAGACCGGCGGGCGGGTCGGCTTCTTCCTCCAGGTCGACGACTTCGACGCCACCTACCGCCGGATGCTCGAGGCGAAGGTGGAGTTCGTCAGGCCCCCGCGCACCGAGCCGTACGGCCGGGTCGCCGTCTTCCGCGACCTCGAAGGCAACGCCTGGGACCTGCTCGGCCCCGCCCGAAAGGACCCCCGATGACCGACGTGCTGTCGATCCAGCAGCAGATCGCCGAGGAGCTCCAGGTGCCGGCGGTCTTCGACGCCGCCACGGAGATCGAGCGGCGGGTCGTCTTCCTCGCCGACCGCCTGGTCGACACCGGGCTGACGACGCTGGTCCTCGGCATCAGCGGCGGCGTGGACTCGACCACCACCGGGCGGCTCTGCCAGCTCGCCGTGGAGCGGGCCCGCGACGCCGGCCACCCGGCGACCTTCGTCGCGATGCGCCTGCCGTACGGGGTGCAGGCCGACGAGCACCACGCCCGGGCGGCGCTGGAGTTCATCCGGCCCGACCGGGTGCTCACGGTCGACGTGCAGCCGGCCAGCGACGCCGCCCTCGCCACGCTGGTCGCGGCCGGGCTGACCTTCCGCGACGCCGCCCACCAGGACTTCGTGCACGGCAACGTCAAGGCCCGGCAGCGCATGATCGCCCAGTACGCGGTGGCCGGCGCGATGGACGGCCTGGTGGTCGGCACCGACCACGCGGCCGAGGCGGTCACCGGCTTCTTCACCAAGCACGGCGACGGCGCGGCGGACGTCGTCCCGTTGACCGGGCTGACCAAGCGCCGGGTGCGCGCCCTCGCCGCGGCGCTGGGCGCGCCCGCCGAACTGGTCGGCAAGGCGCCCACCGCCGACCTGGAGAGCCTGGCCCCGGGCCGGCTCGACGAGGAGGCGCTCGGCCTGGCGTACGAGCACATCGACGACTACCTGGAGGGCCGGCCGGTGCCGGCCGAGGTGGCGGCGGCGCTGGAGGCCCGCTACCGGGCGACCGAGCACAAGCGCCAGCTCCCCATCGCGCCCTAGCCGAGGTGCCCGGCTGCCTGGTGGCCGGCGAGCGGCTCGCCGGCCACCAGGGGCACCCCGGCTGCCCGGCGTGCTCACCCCGGGTCAGGGCGTCAACCGGTGCAGGTCACGCGGGAAGGCGGTGACCTCGCGGACGTTGGCCGCACCGGTCAGTCGGGCGACGAAGCGCTCCAGGCCGATGGCGAAGCCGCCGTGCGGCGGCATGCCGTGCCGGAACGCCTCCACGTAGCCGGCGTACGGCTCGACCGGCTCGCCGCGTGCGGCGAGGGCCGCCAGGTAGTCCTCGTGCCGGTGCAGCCGCTGCCCCCCGGTGACCAGCTCCATGCCCCGGAACAGCAGGTCGAAGCCGTTCGAGTACGCCGGCCGCGCCGGGTCCGGGTGGGTGTAGAACGGCCGCTTCGCCATCGGGTACCCGGTGACGAAGAGGAAGTCGGAGCGGTGCTCCCGGCGCGCCCACTCGCCCAGCGCCCGCTCGTGCGCCGGGGCCAGGTCGGGCTCGTCGGCCGGCGCCCCGGCGATCTTCAGCGCCTCGGTGAAGTGCACGGCGGGGATCTCCGCCGGCACCTCGGGCGCCTCGACGCCGAGCGTGGCGAGCGCCCCGCCGGCCCGGGACCCGACCGCCTCCAGCATGCCGGCCAGGGTGTCCCGGAGCGCCACCATGACGTCCCGGTGGTCGGCGACGAAGCCCAGCTCGACGTCGAGCGAGGTGTACTGGGCCAGGTGCCGGACGGTGTCGTGCGGCTCGGCCCGGAACACCGGCCCCACCTCGTACACCCGCTCGAAGACGCCGACCATCAGCTGCTTGTAGAACTGCGGCGACTGGGCCAGGTACGCGGGCCGGCCGAACCAGTCCAGCGCGAAGACGTTCGCCCCGCTCTCGGTCGACGAGGCGACCACCTTCGGGGTGTGGATCTCCACGAAGCCGCGGGCGTCGAGGGCGGCCCGGAAGCCGGCCACCGCCGCCGCCGAGATCCGCAGCGCCGAGCGTGACGGGTGGCGCAGCGCGGTCGGCGCGTGGTCGAGCTGGGTGGGCAGGGTGGCGGTGAGCGCCGGCCGGTACAGGTCGAACGGCGGTGGCACGGCCGGCGGCCCGAGCGGCCGTACCGCGGGCTCGACGACCTCGACCCCGGCGGGCGCCGTGGCGTTCGCGACCACCGTGCCGACCACCTCGACGACGGTCTCCTCGGGCAGGGATTCGAGCATCGCCCGCGCGGCCGGGTCGGCGACCACCACCTGGGCCAGGCCGGCGGCGTCCCGCACGATCAGGAAGGCCACCGACTTGAGCAGCCGGCGGCGGTGCACCCAGCCGGCGATCCGCACGGATTCGCCGACATGGCGGCTGAGCTGGGAGGACAGGATGCGTTGCACGGCGGTTACCTCCTCGATCAATCGCAACGCGATCCCCGGGAGGTGTGGGCGAGCGGGAACCTCGCGGTGCCACCACACCTTCGCCCCCGCCTGGACGGGAGCCTCGTTCGTCGCCTGATCACCGGGGCCAGCCGGGCGGGTTCTACTGGGCGCACGGGCGCCGTTCTTCCCGCAGCTCGGGAGGGTCTTCGCGTGCCGGGCCAGACCGCCTTCCAGCAACCGGCGGCTCTCTGCGCTGGCGGTTCGGCGCGCTACTCGGCTCCGTCGCAGCTTTGCCCGGGACACTAGCACCCGGAACCGGCACGTGTGACGCCCTATTTTTCGCCGCTGGTGTCCGGTGTCACAACATCTGGGGCGTGACGGCGGTCGCCCGACGTTCATCGACGGCCACCGTCCGGCGTAGGCTCGGTTTTGTGACGATCGAGCACTCCGCGCCGACGACTGAGCAGGCTGCACGCACCGCGACGGTCGCCCCCGAGGGGCGGCGCATGCTGCGGATCGAGGCGCGCAACGCCGAGACGCCGATCGAGCGCAAGCCGCCGTGGATCAAGGTCAAGGCCAAGATGGGGCCGGAGTACACCCAGTTGCGCGGGCTGGTCTCGCGCGAGGGGCTGCACACCGTCTGCCAGGAGGCCGGCTGCCCCAACATCTACGAGTGCTGGGAGGACCGGGAGGCCACCTTCCTCATCGGTGGCGACCAGTGCACCCGGCGCTGCGACTTCTGCCAGATCGACACCGGCAAGCCGGCCGAGTTCGACGCCGACGAGCCCCGCCGGGTCGCCGAGTCGGTCGCCGCGATGGGCCTGCGCTACGCCACCATCACCGGTGTCGCCCGCGACGACCTGCCCGACGGCGGCGCCTGGCTCTACGCCGAGACGGTCCGGCAGATCCACGCCCTGCGCTCCGGCTGCGGCGTAGAACTGCTGATCCCCGACTTCAACGCCGTCCCGGAACAGCTCGCCGAGGTGTTCGGGTCCCGTCCCGAGGTCCTCGCCCACAACGTGGAGACCGTGCCGCGGATCTTCAAGCGGATCCGGCCGGCGTTCCGCTACGAGCGCTCCCTCGACGTGATCCGCCAGGCCCGCGCGGCCGGCCTGGTCACCAAGAGCAACCTGATCCTCGGCATGGGCGAGGAGCGGGCCGAGGTCTCCCAGGCGCTGCGCGACCTGCACGAGGCCGGCTGCGAGCTGATCACCATCACGCAGTACCTGCGCCCCTCCCCCCGGCACCACCCGGTCACCCGCTGGGTCAAGCCGGAGGAGTTCGTCGAGCTGCGCGAGGAGGCCGAGGAGATCGGCTTCGCCGGCGTGATGAGCGGCCCACTGGTCCGCTCGTCGTACCGGGCCGGGCGGCTCTACCAGCAGGCCCTGGCCGCCCGCGAAGGGGCCGTCGCCGCCCGCTGAGGCCGGCCACCTGCGGCGTCACCCGCCGCCGGCCGCCCTCCGGATGCCATGATCGCAGGCATGACCGCCGGGGTACGCCAGGAGCCGCGCGAGGCCCACCGCCCGCGTACGCCCTGGCGTGCCCGGCTGCCGGTGCTGCTCGCCCTCCTCGCCGGCCTGGCCGGGGTCGGCTACCGGCTGGCCCTGCTGTTCGCCGACGCCCCGCCCAGCAACAGCGACGAGGCGACCATGGGGCTGGCCGCCCTGCACATCGCCCGGGGCGAGGACCTCCCGGTCTGGTTCTACGGCCAGGCGTACATGGGGACGCTGGAGGCGTACCTGGCCGCGCCGCTGGTCGCGCTCACCGGTCCGGCCGTGCTCACGCTGCGGCTGCCCACCCTGGCGCTGTACGCCCTCTTCCTCGCCCTGTCCTGGCGGCTCACCCGCCGGCTCGGCGGCGGCGACTGGTTCGCCCTGCTGGTGGTCGGCTTCCTCGCGCTCGGCTCCGACCGGGTGATCAAGAACCAGCTGATCGCCGGCGGCGGCTATCCCGAACTGAACCCGGCCGGGGTCGGGCTCGCCCTGCTCACCGTCGGGCTCTGCGCCGACCGGACGCGGGCGCGGCTGCCCCGCTGGGCGGCCTGGGGACTGGTCTCCGGGCTGATGCTCTGGGTGGATCCGCTGGTCCTGCCGTACGTGCTGGGCACCGGCGCGGTGCTGGTGGCCCGGCGGCGGCGGGAGCTGGCCGGCCGGGCTGGCCCGGTCGTGGCCGGCGCGGTGCTGCTGGGGGCGGCGCCGATGCTGCTGGACAGCCTCCGGCACGGCCGCAACCCGCTCACCGCGGTCCTCGCGGCCGGCGGCGGAGAGGCGTCGGCGAGCTGGGGTGAGCGGCTGCACGGCGGCCTGGTGCTCGGGCCGCCGCTGGGCATGGGCTTCTGCTCCCCGAGCCACTGCGCCGGCTGGCAGCTCTGGTGGGCGGTCGCGTTCCCCCTTCTGCTCCTGCTCGCCGTGTTCACCGCCGGACGTTCCCTCCGCCGCCCGGCGCCGCCCACCGATCCTGGGCTGTTGTCGCTCGCCGCGAACGGCAGGTCTCCGAGATCCGGCGACGATCCCGGCGGCGCGGCGGGCCGGCGGGTGTCGGCGGCGGTGCGGTTGGCGCTGCTCGGCGGGGCGGCGGCGGTGCTGGCGGCGTACACGGTCAGCGACGCGGCCGGCCGCACCCCGATCGAGAGCGCCCGCTACCTGTCCTGCCTGGCGATCGCCACGCCGGCCCTGCTCTGGCCGCTGTGGCGCGCCGCGCGGCGGGCGGACCTCCGCTCTGCCCGCCAGCTCGGCGGTCCGGCGATGGCCGCAACGGTCGCACACCGACACCTCGCCGATCCGGCGTCGACCAGCGCCGGGCCGACGGCCGGCCGGCCGGCCGCGGGCGACCGGCGCGCCCGGGCGGTCGGCCTGGCGGGGGTCGCCGTGCTGGGCGCGATCCTCGGCACGGCCGCTGTCGCCAGCGGGGCCGCGATCGGGCGGGTGCCGGCGCTGCACGCCGAGGCCGACCGGCACCGCGCCCTCGTCGACACCCTCACCGAGCTGGGCGTACGACACGTGCGCGGCGGCTACTGGACGTGCAACCGGCTCACCTTCGCCACCGGCGAGGACGTGATCTGCGCGGTGGTCGACGACGAGCTGCGCCCCGGCTTCGACCGGCTGCCCGCGTACCGGCGGGCGGTGGCGGCCGACCCGGGGGCGGCGTGGGTCGCGCCGGCGGGGTCGCCGCTGGCCGCCCGGCTCGACGGCCGGCTCGGGCCGGGCCGGGGGGCGCTCGAGGTGGTCACCGTCCAGGGCTGGCGGATCTACCTGCCCCGCCGCTGACCGGGCGCGGTGTCCGGTGCCGGGTCCCGGTCGAGCAGGCCGAGGCGGTGGGCCAGGGCGGCGGCCTCCACCCGGTTGCTGACGTCCAGCTTCGCGATGATCCGGGAGACGTGCACGCTGGCCGTCTTCGGCGAGATGAAGAGCTGCTCGGCGATCCGGCTGTTGCTGTGCCCCTCGGCGACCAGCCGCAGCACCTCCTGCTCCCGGCTGGTGAGCAGGTCCGGGCCGGGACGGCCGCCGCCACGCAGCCCGACCCGGCGGGCCAGGGTGGCGACCTGCTCGCCGAGCGGGACGGCGCCGAGCCGGGTGGCGATCTCACCGGCCTCGCGGACGGCCGCGGCGACCATGTCCCGGTCGCCCGCCGTGGCGGCGGCCTCGGCCAGGCCGAGCAACGCCCGGCCCAGCGGGTACGGCTGCCCGGCCGTCCGCCACGCCGCCACCGCCGCCTGCCAGGCCGCCAGCACCGCACCACCCCGGTCGACGCCGGCCAGGATCGCGGCGACCTGGGCGGCGTGCGCCTGTTCCGCCGGGTAGCGGGCGGGCAGCGCGGCGGCCACCGCGGATACCTCGCCGGCCAGCTCGGCGTCGCCGGTCAGCGCGGCGGTACGGGCCACGGCCGTGATCACCGGCCAGCCCTCCCGGGGCAGATCGAGCAGGCGCTCGTCGGCCAGCGCGGCGCGGCTCGCCCGGTGCGCCTCCAGCTTGTCATCGACCGCCAGGGCGGCCTCGATGCGCAGCTCCCGCAGCGGCAGCCGGTGGTTCGGCCAGAGGTAGGGCCGGGCCAGGAAGGCCAACGCCCGGCCGACCAGCTCGTCGGGGGCCGGATGCCGCCGGGCCAGTCGCAGCCCGGCGCGGAGCTGGAGCCAGTGCAGCCCGGACACGCCGGGCGGGTCGATCCGGGCCGCCTCCGCGCAGGCCGCGTCGGCCTCGTCCCACCGGCCCAGCGCGATCAGCGCCTCGGCCCGGTTGGACAGCAGGTACGCCCCGGTGGAGCGGCTGATCCCGAACCGGCGCGCCTCGCTCACCCCGGCGGCGGCCGCCTCCTCCGACTCGGCGTACCGGCCCAGCTGGTAGAGCACGTCGGAGAGGTGCACCAGGGCACTGACCAGCGCGGGCGCGTTGCCGGTGGCGCGGGCCAGGGTCTCCGCCCGGCGCAGCTCGGCCAGCCCCAGGTCGGGTGCCTTGTCGGTGCGGCAGAGCAGGGCGATCCGGGTCGGCAGCAGGGCCACGTCCATGCCGACCGCCTCGGCGGCGGCCATCGCCTCGGCGGCCACCGCGGCGGCCTGCTCGGGGTCGACCTTCGCCAGGTGCGCGGCGATGTCGGCGAGCAGCCTGACCCGCTCCGGGCCGTCGGGCACCCCCACCGCCAGCCGGTACGCCTCGCGGATCTCGGTGGTGCCGTCGCTCTTGCCGAGCAGGGCGAGCAGCCGGCCACGCTGGTCGAGCAGGCGGGCCGCGCGCAGCGGCTCGGCGTCGGTGTCCACCTCGGCCAGGGCGGCCCGGGTGAGGGTGAGCGCCCGGTTGTAGTCGCCGGCGGTGGTGGCCGCCGCCAGGGTCTCCTCCAACACCCGCGGGTGGTCCATGCCGAGCCGCTCGGCGGCGTCGGGGACCAGTTCCCACAGTTCGAGGACCCGCTCCAGCAGCCGGCTCTGCTCGGCGTACGCGTACCGGTCGGCGGCAGCGCCGGCCGCGACCCGGGCGGCGAGCAGGGCGCGCGGGTGGTCGTGCGCGGCGTACCAGTGGTGGGCGATCTCGGCCGGGGCGCGACCGGCGGCCACCAGGTGCGGCTGCGCCTCGATCGCGGCGGCGTACCGGGCGTGCAGCCGGGCGTGCTCGCCGGGGAGCAGCTCGTCGTGGACGGCCTCGCGGACCAGGGCGTGCCGGAACTCGTAGTCGCCGTCCGGGTCGGCCACCACGAGCTGACCGGCCACGGCCGCCCGCAGGGCGTCCTCCAGCTCGTGCTCGGGCAGGCCGGCGACCTCGGCGAGGAGCTGGTGGGCGAAGCGGGTGCCGCCGGCGGCGGCGATCCGCAGCACCCGCTGGGCCGGCTCGGGCAGCCGGTCCACCCGGGCCAGCAGCAGGTCGCGCAGGGTCTCGGGCAGCACCGCACAGCCCACCGGGTCGCCGGCCGCGGCCAGTTCCTCGATGAAGAACGGGTTGCCCTGGGTACGCCCGTGCACGTCGTCGACGGCCCGGGCGGCCGGTTCGGCGCCGAGCAGGTCGGCGAGGACGGCCGCGGTGCCGTCCCGGTCGAGCCGGCTCAGCTCGACCCGGTCCACGCCACGCGCCCGGTCCAGCTCGGCGAGGAAGGGCCGCAGCGGGTGGCCACGGTGCAGCTCGTCGGTGCGGTAGGTGCAGACCAGCAGCAGGTGGGCGGCGCGGGCGGCGCGGACCAGGAAGCCGATCAGGTCCCGGGTGGACCGGTCGGCCCAGTGCAGGTCCTCGATCACCAGGACCAGCGGCCGGTCCTCGGCGATCCGCCGGAACAGGTCGGCGACCAGGTCGAACAGGTAGCCACGCGGGGTGTCCGAGACGGGCAGGCCGGTGGGCGCGGCGAGCCCGGCCGGCACCCGGGCCAACTCCGGCAGGAGCCGGGCGAACTCCGCCTCGTAGCCGGCGAAGGCGGCCGGACCGTCGCGGCGCAGCACCTCGCGCAGCGCGGCGGCGAACGGCGCGAACGGCAGGCCGGCCTCGCCGAGCTCCAGGCACTGGCCGACCAGCACCCGCGCTCCGAGGCCGCCGGCCAGCCCGGCGAACTCCTCCAGCAACCGGGTCTTGCCCACGCCGGCCTCACCGCCGACCAGCACGGTGCTGGGCTCCCCGGCGCGGGTTCGGCCGAGCGCCGCACGAAGCGCGGTCAACTCCTCCTGGCGGCCGACGAGAACGGTGCTGGCGGCGCGTACGGTCACGCCGTCGAGCATGCCATGACGGTCGGCCGCGCCGGCCCGGCCGACCGGTCGGTCTCCCGGGCCGTCGCCCGCCGGTCCGGCCGCCCCCGTGGCGGCCGGGCCGGCGGACGGCGCGGCCGCCGCTCGGGGAGTTTCCCGGACCGGACCGGTGTGCCGGCGGTCCGCCGAAGGCTGCCCGGGGCCGTGTTGGTCGCGGCCGGGCCGGCTGGCGGGAGCAGCCGGCGCGGCGGTCGCGTCCGGCGGCTGCGGCGCCGGTCGGACGGCCGGCGCGGCGAGGGCGGTCACCGGTTGCCGTTGACGGTCCGGCCGGCGTACCGCCGGCGGTTGAGCCAGCCGCGGGCGTGCCGGCGGGGCAGCGACCGGGCGAGCCGGTCGCGGGCCGCGTCGGCCTGGAGCTCGGAGGCGTGGCTGCGGTGGAGGGAGAGCATCAGGTCTGCGTCGTTGCCGAACATCTCGGGTTCCCCTGTCGTGCGGTGTCGTCTCGCTGTCGACACTGACTTTCCGCGCGAAGGTGGCCCCGGGGCATGGGTCCGTCGCCTGATCTTCGGCCCCGCGCCCTCCTTACTCGGGGTCCTCAGTGCGGCGGCGACGCCGTAAGGTACTCAGCCGTCGCGGAGTGGTGGCCACGGATCAACAGGTTGCGGGGCGACCACTAGACTCTTCGGCATGGCAAACCCCCAGGAGAAGGTCACGTTCGGCCAGCGGCTGAAGCAGATCGGGATGGTGTTCCAGTTCACCGCCAAGCAGGACCGGTGGTTCGCGCCGCTGACCGCGGCGGCGGTGCTGATCCCGCTCGCGCTCACCGTGGTCGCGGTCGTTCTCTGGGGCTGGATCTGGTTGCCGGTCGGCATCCTGTTCGCGCTGCTCGCGGTGCTGATCGTGCTGAACCTGCGGTCCAACAAGGCGATGATGAACGCCGCCGAGGGGCAGCCCGGCGCGGCGGCGCAGATCATTGAGAGCATGCGCGGCGACTGGCGGGTCACCCCGGCGGTCAGCTCGACCACGCAGATGGACATGGTGCACCTGGTGCTCGGCCGCCCCGGCGTGATCCTGCTGGCCGAGGGGAACCCGCAGCGGGTCCGGGGCCTGCTCGGCCAGGAGAAGCGACGGCTGGCCAAGGTGATCGGCACCGCCCCGCTGCACGACTTCGTGATCGGTCAGGACGAGGGCGAGCTGCCGATCCGCAAGCTGCGGACGACGCTGATGCGGCTGCCCCGCGCCCTCTCCCCCAAGGACGTGAACTCCCTCGACAAGCGGCTCAAGGCGCTCACCGCCCGCCCGCAGATGCCCAAGGGCGCGATCCCGAAGAACATGCGGCCGCCGCGGGGCGCGTTCCGCCAGACCCGGGGCCGCTGACCCTGGTCGTACGCGCCACGCCCCAAGATCCGCACTCGTTCACGGAAAGAGTGGTCTCCGGCCGCCGGATGACCACTTTTTCCGTGAAACAGCGCCTGCGGATGCGGGCGCGGTCAGCCGCGACCGGGGCGACCGGGGCGGGGGGCGTCGGTGACGACCGAGCCGGTGAGGCGGTCGTGCAGGCCGCGCCGGTGCTCGTCCATGATCAGGGCGGGTACGACGAGGGCCAGCAGGACGCCGCGCAACAGGGCCCGCAGCGGCCCGATCCGGCCGCCGTCGGACCAGGACAGGCAGCGGATCCTCGTGATGTACATGCCGGGAGTCTGCGCGAACAGGCCGAGGAAGAAGCCGTATTCCCCGATCAGCACCAGGACCGGGGCCCAGCCGTCCCGGGCCGGGTCGGCGAAGATGTTGGCGATCAGCAGGCAGAGCACCCAGTCGATGACCAGCGCGCCGAAGCGGCGGCCGAGGCTCGGGGGCGTGAAGGCGGGGTCCGCGGCGGGCGGCACCGGCACGGCAGCGGTATCGGTCACAGCGGTCAGGGTAGTCAGCGGCGACTCCGGAGCCGGGTGAGGCCGGCGGGCAGGGGTGTCGGTCACTGCCCGGATACGGCGGTTCGGCATGCACCGCTGAATAGGACCAAAGCCATCAATTAGCGCCACACCGTCACGGCGGGTATCGTCCCAACGAAGACCCGAAGGCGACTGAGCGGCACAGATGACGCTCCGCGAGGGACGTAACACGGCGGAAACAGAAGAGACACGGACGGGCAACCCCGCCGCCATATCGTCGCCAGGAGCCAGCCACCGGAGTGGACCTGCCAGGAGGACGAGTGTTCGCCAATCCCGAGGAACTCCTGCGATACCTCAAGAACGAGGACGTGAAGTTCGTCGACGTACGTTTCTGTGACCTGCCCGGCGTGATGCAGCACTTCAACCTGCCGGTCGAGTCGGTCAGCGACGACCTCTTCACCGACGGGCTCGCGTTCGACGGCTCGTCGATCCGCGGTTTCCAGGCGATCCACGAGTCGGACATGCTCCTGCTCCCGGACGTCGCGACCGCCTTCATCGACCCGTTCCGCGCGCAGAAGACGCTCGCGCTGAACTTCTTCATCCACGACCCGTTCACCCGCGAGGCCTACAGCCGCGACCCGCGCAACGTCGCGAAGAAGGCTGAGGCGTACCTCGCCGCGAGCGGCATCGCCGACACCGCGTACTTCGGTCCCGAGGCAGAGTTCTACATCTTCGACTCGATCCGCCACGAGACCGGGCCGAACCAGGCGTTCTACTACATCGACTCGATCGAGGGCGCCTGGAACACCGGCCGCGAGGAAGAGGGCGGCAACCGCGGTTACAAGACCGCGTACAAGGGTGGCTACTTCCCGGTGCCGCCCGTCGACCACTACGCCGACCTGCGTGACAAGATCGTGCGCCGGCTGGTCGACACCGGCTTCACCGTGGAGCGCTCGCACCACGAGGTCGGCACCGCCGGCCAGGCGGAGATCAACTACAAGTTCTCCACCCTGCTGCACGCCGGCGACCAGCTCCAGCTCTTCAAGTACATCGTGAAGAACGAGGCGTGGGCCAACGGCAAGACCGCCACCTTCATGCCGAAGCCGCTCTTCGGCGACAACGGCTCCGGCATGCACACCCACCAGAGCCTCTGGCTGAACGGCGAGCCGCTGTTCTACGACGAGACCGGCTACGCCGGCCTGTCCGACACCGCCCGCTGGTACATCGGCGGCCTGCTGCACCACGCGCCGTCGCTGCTTGCCTTCACCAACCCGACGGTCAACTCGTACCGCCGCCTGGTGCCGGGCTTCGAGGCGCCGGTCAACCTGGTCTACTCGCAGCGCAACCGCTCCGCCTGCACCCGTATCCCGGTGACCGGCAGCAACCCGAAGGCCAAGCGGGTCGAGTTCCGGGTGCCGGACCCGTCGGCGAACGTCTACCTGGCCTTCTCCGCCATGCTGATGGCCGGCCTGGACGGCATCAAGAACAAGACCGAGCCCCCGGCGCCGATCGACAAGGACCTGTACGACCTCCCGCCGGAGGAGTGGGGCGACGTCAAGCAGGTCCCGGGCTCGCTGCCGGCCGTGCTCGACTCCCTCGAGGCCGACCACGACTACCTGCTCGACGGCGGCGTGTTCACGCCGGACCTGATCTCCACCTGGATCGACTGGAAGCGGACCAACGAGGTCGACCCGGTGCGCCTGCGCCCGACCCCGCACGAGTTCGCCATGTACTTCGACTGCTGAGCCCGATCAAGGGTCTGACCTGCACCAACAGGATCGCGACCGATCTTGGGTACAGGTTGGGTACAACCTCACGGACGGCGGTCATGCCCGGCTCACAGCCGGCATGGCCGCCGTTTCGTGTTGCCCGAGCGCGCCGTCAGTGAGCAGCCGGGTCCGGTCGAGCACGTCCGGCCACTCGTGCACGTAGGTGTTGAGCGTGACGGTCGGCGTGCTGTGCCCGAGCGCGAGCTGGACCGTCTTCACCGATGCGCCCGCGTGGATCAGCACCGTCGCGTAGTAGTGCCGCAGTCCGTGTATCCCCCACCGCGCCGGCAGGCCGACCGCTTCCCGAGCAGTCGCCCACGTCCGGGAGAAGGTCGCCGCGTTGACCGGCTCACCACCGACACCCCGGAACAGCAGGCGCGCGGGTCGGCGGACCGGCCGGCGGCGGTCCGTGCCGTCGTCGACCTCGACCGCGTCGCACCCGTCGGCCAGATGCTGGCGCAGCGCCACCGCTACGACATCAGGCAGGCGGAACACCGCTTCGGTAAACCTGACGATCGGTGGATCGCCCTACCGGACGTACGAGCTTGTCGCCCTGGCCCCGGCCTTCTCGGCTACCTGGGTCGGTGGCTGGTGGGATGGCATCCCCCCACCCCGCTGACTGGACTCCTGACCGGGCTTCTTGTCGAGCTCCACCTGATCCGTGACAGGTCCGGATCAGATGATGCGTGACAGCTCCGGCTAGACGATCTCGCTGGTGTCAGGCTCCTGATCCGGTGTAGCCGGACGCGAGTCCGTTCATCGCTTGGCGGGTGCCGGCCCTATCGCACGCCCTGCCTGCCGGGTCCTAGCCACCCTTGACCCACGTCAGCACTTCCCGCCAGTGGGCAGGAGACGGTGTGTGAGCGGCGTTCTCACCGATGCGGACCTCAGCGTCGGGCATCCGTGCCGCGATCAGTGGCGCGTCGGCAACAGCTCTGCCGGGGTCGTGTCGACCAGCCCAGATGAGGACGCGGCAGGGCACGTCTCGAAGTTGGAATCCCCACGGACGAATGTCTGTGGCCAGCCAGTCGCTGACCAGGCCGGCGGCGCCTTGACGGGCGCCTTCGAGGTTGGACTCCTCACTTGGCTGCATCCAGGTGTCCTGGCCAGTCGCAAGCAGTTCTCGGTGCTGTTTGAGGGGGTCTTCCGCGTACCAGGCGGCAGCGCGAGTCACGTAGGGGCGGCCGAGTCCCGGGATGTTGCAAACCGTCCACGCTTGAAGCCGCTGCCAGCCGCGTACCGTCCGCAGCTCCCGGTATGGGCCGGTGAAACCGGCGGCGACGACGCCGGTAAGGCGATGCGGGAACCGGCCACCACAGGCCACAGCGTACGGTGCGCCACCGGAGAATCCGACCACTCCGAAACGCTCGATTCCCAGAGATGCCATCAGCGCACCGACCGCATCGGCGACGCCGAGCAGCGTTGGCCGCCGGACAGGTGTCGACCGACCGTATCCAGGCCTGTCCACCGTGATCAGGCGAACGCCCTCCAACGCCGCGTCGTCCGGGCGGCTGAGCCGAGAACCTGGCGTGCCATGCAGGTACACCACGGGCACCCCGGCCGAATCGCCGTACTCCGCCCAACCCAGAACCCGATTGTCCGGTAGTGCGAAATCCATGTGTCGCTCCTCCGCTTCCAGCAGGAAACCGCAGTCGCCTCCACCAGCACTCGGCCGAGTGTCACGCATCATGTGACGCCAACCCGTCACGGATCAAGCGGAGTACGACCCTGACCGGGCTTCTCGTCCGGGCTTCTGTCATTGAGAACTTTCCATACGTCTCTAAGGCGGGCCGCAAGCGGCCCGCTGGCACGGTCCCGGGGCACGGCGCGCCTTGCCGCTTTGCTCCCGGCGCGCCGACCCCGGACCGTGCCGGCCGTCAGCGGGCACCACGAAGCCCGAACCGTCCTACTCGGGCGACGCCGGGCAGCTCGGATCGAACCACGGACGACTATGGCGGCATACTTCGCGCGTGGAAGACAACACGCTGTCCATTCCGGCGTACGACCCCGATCGTGGCGCAGTCGCCCCCGCCGAGGGTGGGAACGTCACGGTCGAGATCCGCAACGGCACAGTGGAGTTCTTCGGCGACCCTGCCGGTCTTCGCGACCTCGCGCGATGGTGCCTCGCGCTGTCTGACGAGAGTGCTCCGCCGGGCAGTCACATCCACCTGGACCCCGGCACGATCCCGCTGACGCTGGAATCCGCGCCCCTGATGCTGGCGCGCGACCCGCACCCTGCGACGACCGCCGGCCGGAGGCCCATGCCTCCGGCGGGTAGGGCCTCCGGCCCTACGACCCGGAGATTGCCTCCGGCGGCCGGGGCTACTCGCCCCGGACCCTCGGCGACTCTGGGATGCCCCGGCCGCGATCGGGGACCCGTCGCACACCGGAGGCCACCAGACCGCGCCGACCTGGTCCAGCCCGGCGCGGCCCGGCAGGGCGGCGCCTGCGCGACGGGATGCCCTACCGGCCCTCTTCCGAACCACTCGCACACACGACACCATGATCGTCAGGTACCCGAGGGGTAAGATGCCGCCTGGAAACACCGAATAACGATGGAAGTTGCTATACGGCGTACGACCTGCTCAGCAGCTTGATCGACGCCACTCCCCCAGGTCCGCCGCCACGCGCGGTTAGTTCGCCATGTACTTCGACTGCTGAACGGTCGAGGACACCCGTTCCACCAGAAGCGGCCGGCCAGGACGCTGTCGCTGGCCCCTCGACGCCGCCGGGCCCGTTCGGCGGCCTCGGGGCGGCCTACTGCCGGGTCCGGCCCGCAGCGGTGCCGCGTCAGGTGGCGCGCCGGCTCCCGGCGGCCCGCAGCGCCGCCCCGACCGCCACCGCCACCACCAGCGCGGTCATCAGGATCGCCCCGGGCGCCTTGGTGAACCGGGCCAGGTTGGTGCCGTCGGGCAGCGCGAGGACCGACGCCACCGCGCTGGGCGCCACGAACCACACCGTACGGGCCGGCGACCGGGTCGCCACCGCCAGCAGCGCCAGCGGCCAGATCGCGTACCAGGGGTGGAAGACCGGGGCGAGCAGGACCGTGGCGGCCAGCGCCAGGCCCGCCCCGACCAGGGCCACCCGGGGTCGGGCCGCGGCGATCCGGACCACCCGCTGCCGGACGTCGTTCAGCCCGCGCAGCGCGGTCCACCCCCGCCACCAGAGCGCCACCAGCAGCACCACGAGCAGCACCAGCGCGGCCACCCGGAGCACCGGCACGGCGTGCGGCTCCCGGCCGAGCAGAACACCCGCGTAGTCGACCACGAAACCCACCGCGGTCGGCGGGGAGGTCCACTGCTGCGAGTCGCCGCTGTGTGCCAGGCCCTCCACCCAGCCCAGCCGCAGGCCGGTGACCAGCGAGACGACCAGCAGCGTGGCCAGCACCGCCCCGGCCAGCCAGCCGCCGTCGCGCAGCAGCGCGCGCCAGGTGTAGCGGCCCAGCACCGCGGCCAGCACGGCGAACGGGAGCACCACCACGGCGACCGCCTTCACCGCGACCGCCAGCCCCAGCGACACGCCGGCCACCACCAGCGCGCGCGGCTTTCCCGGCTTGCGGACCAGCACCAGCAGCCCGAACAGCACCAGGCCCAGCCCGACCGCGTCGTTGTGCGCACCGGCGACCAGATGCACCCCGACCAGCGGGCAGGCCAGCGCCAGCCAGGCGGCCCGCCGGGTCGGCACCCCGACCGCGCGGGCCAGCCCGGGCAGGCAGAGCGCGGCCAGCAGCAGCCCGGCCACCGCGATCACCCGCAGCAGCACGATCGCCCCGGCCAGACCGCCGCCGGCCAGCACCGCCAGCCCGGCCAGCAGGACGAAGAACGGCCCGTACGGGGCCGGGGTGTCCCGCCAGATCGGCGACACGGTGTCCGTCCACGGACAGCCGGCCGCCGCCACCCCCACCTGGTACGGGGACACCCCCTGCGTCCACGACCACCCCTGGCAGACGTACGAGTAGACGTCCCGGCTGCCCAGCGGTGGCGCGCCCAGCAGCGGCAGCAGCCACAGCCCGGCGGTCAGGTACGCCCACCGGGCGGACGGGGCACCCCAGCGCAGCGACCACCAGGCGCCGACCAGCAGCACCGTGCCCGCCAGCCAGCAGCCGAGGACCCCCGGCCCGTGCGGGGCGCGCCAGAGGCCACCGAGGCTGGTGGTCACGGGGGCGTCGGGCAGCGCGCCGCCCAGCCAGCCGCCGACGGTCAGCAGCACCGCGCCGGCGAGGCCGGCGTAACGGGCGAGCGCGGCGGCGACGGGCCGGACCGGCCCGTCGGGCACCGCGTCCGGCTCGCTCACCGGCACCTCTCCTCAGTCGGCTGCCGCGTCGGCGGGGACCGGCCTGCGGGCCGCCCGAACCGACCGTACCAACCGGACCGTGACCACGATCACCAACAGCGTCATCAGGGGCGCGCCGGGCATCTTGGTCCACCGGGGCAGGCCGGTGCCGTCCGGCAGGATCAGGAACGACCCGACGGCGGCGACCACCAGGTACCACTTCTCCCGCAGCGCGGCGGTCGCGGCGAGGACGGCCAGCGGCCAGGTCCAGTACCAGGGGTGCACCACCGGGGAGAGCGCCACGGTCAGGGCCAGCGCCAGCCCTGCGTGGTAGAGCGGATCCCGGTCCCGGGCCCGCCACCACAGCCAGACCAGCAGCACGGCCAGCAGCACCACGGCGATGCCCCGGGTGACCGGCAGCGCGTCGATGTGCGCGCCGAACAACACCGCCACGTAGCCGACCGTCTGGCCGACGGCGGTCGGCGGGGAGGTCCAGGCGACCGCCACCCCGCCCTGGGACAGGCCGCCGACCCAGCCGAGGTCCAGGCCGCCGCCGAAGGTCACCCCGGCCACGACCGCGACCGCGCCGCCCACCACCCAGCCGCCGTCGCGCACCAGCGTCCGGATCCGGTACGGCCCGACCATCGCGGCCAGCGCGGCGAACGGCACCACGACCAGGGCGGTCACCTTGATCGCCACGGCCACGCCGAGCAGCGCCCCACCGGCCAGCAGCGGGCCGGGCCGACCCGGCCGGGAGGCCACCACGGCCAGCCCGGCGACCAGCGCCCCGACCATCAGCGAGTCGTTGTGCGGGCCGCCGATCAGGTGCATGGCGACCAGCGGGCAGGCCAGCGCCAGCCAGACCGCCCGCTCGGCCGGCACGCCGCAGCGGCGGGCGAGCACCGGCACGGCGTACGCGGTGAGCGCCACGCCGGCCAGGCTGAGCAGACGGAACAGGACGATGCTGGCGGTCAGCGAGCCGGTCACCTTGACCACCGCGCCGGCGAGCACCACGAACAGCGGCCCGTACGGGGCCGGGGTGTCCCGCCAGATGAACGAGACGGTGTCCAGCCACGGACAGGGCAGCGCCGACACGCCCTGCTCGTACGGGCTGATCCCGCCCGCGTAGCTGGCCCCCTGACAGGCGTACGCGTACACGTCGCGGCTGCCGAACGGCGGCGCGACGAGCATCGGCAGCAGCCAGAGCCCGGCGGTGACCAGCGCCCAGCGCAGCGACGGCACCCGGTCCCGCAGCGACCACCAGGCCCACACCAGCAGCGTGGTGCCGACCAGCCAGCTACCGAGGATCAGCGGCCCGTGCGGGCCCTGCCAGATGCCGACCGGGGTGGGGTGCAGGTTGCCGTGCGGGAACGCGCCGCCGAGGAAGGCGGCCAGGGCGAGCAGTATCGAGCCCGCCAGGCCGGTCCAGCGCGAGAGGAGGTGAGACACCCCGCCATGCTGCCAGCCCGGCCGGCCGGCGCCGACGGTGGGCACCGGGACCGGAGACATGTTCAGCAGTGGTTCGCCGGCGCCAGCCGGCTGGAGACCGAAAATTCACCCGGGGCACGCACCCGCACCTCGGTCCAGCCGTCCGGCCCCGGCCGCAGGCACCCGTCCGCGCCGGACAGGGAGAGCCAGCGCGACCACCGGACGCGGACGGGCACGTCGCCGGCCCGGTCCGCGGTGAACCGCACCCGCGCCTGGTCGGCGGCGACCAGCCGGCCGGGCGCGCCGACGAGCGGGGTCGGGTCCAGCACGGCGTACAGCCGCCAGTCCGCGTCGCGCCACACCTCACGCAGGTAGGGCTGGCCGGCGAGAACCAGGGCGGCCTCGGCGCGCCCCCACCGGTCCGGCGGGGCGTCCGGCGCGACCGCGACGTACTGGACCGCCTCCCGGCGTAGCCAGTCCGCGTAGGCGTCGGCGCTCAGCGCGTCGCCGTAGAAGAGGGTGTTTCGCTCGCTGTCCACCTGCCGTTCCCAGCCCCGCGCCAGCGGCACCGTCGGCGGCAGGTACGCCGACTCCCAGTGGTCACGCAGCGGGACCACCTCGACCCGCCCGACGGGCTGCCGCCGGGCCAGCTCGTCGGCGAGCGGACGGTGGAACGCGGCGGTGCTCTCCGCCGAGCCGGCCCGGGTCACGTCACTGACCATCACCGGGTTCTGCCACCAGACGGTGGCGGCGAGCAGCCCGGCCAGCCACCGGCCGGGCAGCGGGGCGTACCCGGCGAGCACCGGCAGCGCGAAGAGCATCGGCAGCCGCAGCGCGTTGGAGCCGACCGGGCTGGGCAGGTAGAAGGCGGCGACGAGCAGCAGCACGGTGAGCGCCGCGCCGATCCGCAGCACCCCGCGGCGCCGGGGCACGACCACGCCCACCAGCACGGCCAGCGCCACGTTGATCCGCATCGACTCGGCCGAGTACGGCTGGGTGCCGCCGTTGCCGAACAGCACGGCCATCGGGGCGAGCGCGAGCGCGGGCGCGAGGCAGAGGACCAGGCTCTCGGCGAGCGGCCGGTCCACCCGCCAGCCGCCGGGCAGTGGCCGGCCCGGACCGTCGCCCCGGCGCAGCCCGGCCAGCAGCAGCGCCGCGCCGGCCAGGCCGGTGAAAAGCCCGGCGACCGGGCTGGCCCAGGTGGCCGCGGCGGCGAGCCCGGCGGCCAGGATCAGCCGCACCGGCCGGCCCGGCCGTCCGGCGCCGACCGCGCAGAGCGCGAGCAGGCCCAACGCCAGGCCGACGGCGAAGGTGATCCGGCCGCTGGCCAGGTTGCCGACCAGCACCACCGCGCCGAGCACCCCGGCCAGCACCGGCCGGCGGGCCCGGTGCCGGACGAAGAGCCAGCCCAGGGCGGCGGCGCCGACCACGGCGGCGAGGACGCCCAGCGGCCGCACCCCGAGCCAGGCGCCCAGCCGGGCGGTGAACAGGCTGTAGCCGTACTGGTTCACCCCGCCGTACCAGCCGAGGTCGAGCGGCACGCCGCCGTGGCGGGCGACGAACCCGGCCCGGGCGACCTGAGCGGCCAGGTCGGTGCCCATCGGCGGGGCGAGCAGGAAGGCCACGCCGAGCAGCAGCGCCACGCCGGCCCCCGCCACGCTCGCCGGCACCCCGGACGCCGGCCGGGTCGACCGGGAACCCCTGCTGTCCGGAGCGCGGTATGAGGCGGTCGTTCCTCGCGCCTCAGGCATCGAAGACCCGCTCCATCGCGGCCCGGGACCGGCGGCCGGTGCGCAGGTACTCGTCGAGGAACTCGCCGGGGTCGTCCCGGCCGAGCAGGCGCACCACCCCGGCCAGCTCCACGCCGTGCCGGGGCAGCTGGTCCCCGCTCCGGCCGCGGACCAGCATCAGCGCGTTGCGGACCTGCGCGGCGAGGGTCCAGCCGGCGGCCATCTCGGCGGCGTCCTCCGGGTCGACCAGGCCGGCCTCCCGGGCCGCCGCCAGGGCGTCGAGGGTACGGGTGCCGCGCAGCTCGGGCAGTCGGCCGGCGTGCCGGAGCTGGAGCAGCTGCACCGCCCACTCGACGTCGGCGAGCCCGCCCCGGCCCAGCTTGGTATGGGTGGCCGGGTCCGCGCCCCGAGGCAGCCGCTCGTTCTCCACCCGGGCCTTGATCCGGCGGATCTCCACCGCCTGCTCGCGGGTCAGCCCGTCGGCCGGGTAGCGGACCGGGTCGGCCATCGCCTCGAACGCGGCGCCCAGGTCGGCGTCGCCGCAGACGAACCGGGCCCGCAGCAGCGCCTGCGCCTCCCACACCCTCGACCAGCGGGCGTAGTACTGGGCGTACGCGGCGAGGCTGCGCACCAGCGGGCCCTGCCGGCCCTCCGGGCGCAGGTCAGCGTCCACCCCGAGCGGCGGGTCGGGGGCCGGCGCGGAGAGCAGCCGGCGCAGCTCCTCGGCGATGGCGTGGGCGGCGGCGCTGGCCGCGGCCTCGTCCGCGCCGGGCGGGGGGTCGTAGACGAAGAGCACGTCGGCGTCGGAGAGGTAGTTCGACTCGTAGCTGCCGAGCCGCCCCATGCCGATCACCGCGAAGCGCAGCCCCGGAGGTGCCGGCTGGGCGGCCCGGGCGGTCCGCAGCGCCGCGGCCAGGGTGGCGTCGGCGACGTCGGCCAGCGCGGTGCCGACCGCGCTGACGTCGACCAGCGTGGGTACCCGCCCGGCGCCGGGCTCGGTGGAGCGGGGGGTGAGCGGGGCGAGGGCACCGGCCCGGCTGAGCACGTCGGCGCAGGCCAACCGGACCAGCTCCCGGCGGCGCAGGGCGCGCACCGCGCGGGTGGCCTCGACCGGGTCGCCGTGCCTGGCCGCCGCCGCGGTGAAGCCCTCGCAGAGCACCTCGCGCGGACGCGGGGTCAGCTCGCTGTCCTCGGCCAGCAGCCGCAGCGCCTCCGGCTCCCGGGCCAGCAGGTCGGCGGCGTACCGGGAGGAGGAGAGCACCCGGGCCAGCCGGCGGGCCACCGGCCCCTCGTCACGGAGCAGGCGCAGGTACCAGGGGGTGCTGCCGAGCTTGTCGGAGACCTGTCGGTAGCTGAGCAGACCCCGGTCCGGCTCCGGCGCGTCGGCGAACTCGCTGAGCAGCACCGGCAGCAGGGTGCGTTGGATCGCGGCGGTCCGGCTCACCCCGCCGGTGAGCGCCTGGAGGTGGCGCAGCGCCCCGGCCGGGTCGGCGAACCCGAGGATCTCCAGCCGGTGCCGGGCCGCCTGCGGGGTGAGTCGCAGCCCTTCGGCGGGGACCCGGGCCACCGATTCCAGCAGCGGCCGGTAGAGCAGCTTGGCGTGCAGCCGCCGTACCTCGCTGGCGTGGGTGACCCACTCGGCGCGGAACTCCTCGACGGCGCTGCGGCCCGGCGTCGCCTGGTAGCCGAGCGCGGCGGCCAGCCACCGCAGCGCGGCCGGCTCGGTGGGTACGGTGTGGGTGCGGCGCAGGCCCTGGAGCTGGAGCCGGTGCTCGACACCGCGCAGGAAGCGGTAGCCGCGCAGCAGCGCCTCCCCGTCGGCGCGGCCCACGTAGCCGCCGGCGACCAGGGCGCGCAGCGCCGGGATGGTCCCGGGCACCCGCAGCGCCTCGTCACCCCGGCCGTGCACGAGCTGGAGCAGCTGGACGGCGAACTCGATGTCGCGCAGCCCGCCCGGCCCACGCTTGATCTCGCGTTCCAGCTCCTTCGGCGGGATGTGGTCGATGATCCTGCGGCGCATCGCCCGGACGTCCTCGACCGCCTCGGGGCGCTCGGCGGCGGTCCACACCAGCGGGGCGAGCTGCCCGATCCACTCCCGGGCCAGCGCCAGGTCGCCGGCCGCCGGGCGGGCCTTGAGCAGCGCCTGGAACTCCCAGGTCCGAGCCCAGCGCCGGTAGTAGGCCAGGTGGCTGGCGAGGGTACGCACCAGCGGCCCCCGGTTGCCCTCGGGCCGCAGCGCGGCGTCGACCGGCCAGGCGACCAGCCCGCAGATGTGGATCAGCCGGGTGGCGACCTGCGTCGCCGCGCCCAGCTCGTCGTCCTCCGCGGCGACGAAGATGACGTCCACGTCGGAGACGAAGTTGAGTTCGTCGCCACCGCACTTGCCCATCGCCACCACGGCCAGCCGAGGTCGGGGCGTCCCCTCCGGCAGCTCGCCCACGGCGATGTCGTGGGCGGCGGTCAGCGTGGCGTCGGCGAGCGCGGAGAGCGCCGCCATGGTCTGTTCCAGGCAACGCCCGCCGGTCAGGTCGGCTGCCGCGATCCGCAGCAGCGCCAGCCGGTACGCCTGCCGCAGCACCGGGACCGGGCCGGTGGCGGCGGTCATCCGGGCGGCGGCGGCCAGGTCGAGCCGGCCGTCGGCGTCGGGCGCGAGGCCGTCCGGCCCGGTGGCCAGCACCCGCCACTGGTCGGGGTTGGCCACCAGGTGGTCGCCGAGCGCGGAGGAGGCGCCGAGCACGGCGACCAGGCGGCGGCGCAGCCCCGGATCGTCGTGGAGGGCGTCGAGCAGCGCCGGCTCGTCCGCGGTGCGCCGTTCCGCCTCGACGAGCCGGTGCAGCTGCCGCAGCGCCAGATCCGGGTCGGCGGCCCGGGAGAGCGCGGTCAGCAGCTCCGCGGCGCGCTCGCCGGCGGGCTCCTGGGCGTCCGGCCGCCACAGCCCCAGCCCGTCCGGCCCGAGCAGGTCGGCGGCCCGACCACCGTTGCCCTCCGCGAAGCCGTAGCGGGCGAGGCGTCCCCTGGTCGGTCGGGTCATCTCACTGCCCGAGCAGCGGCAGGCTGCGGCGGGTGGCGTCGTCGCCCAGCTCACCGAGGGCGAGCGCGGCGAACCGGACCGCGAACGGCTGCCAGACCTCCTCGACGTCGGCCATCACCCGGTCGCAGGCGGCCACCACCAGCTCCGGGTCGTAGCCCAGCTCGGCCAGCTGGGTCGAGTCGCGGGCCCAGTCGGCGATCATCGCGGTGTCGCACTCGATGTGGAACTGCAGCCCCCAGGCCCGGTCCCCGACCCGGAACGCCTGGTGCGGGTAGCGGGTGGAGGCGGCCAGCAGGGTGGCCCCGTGCGGCAGTTCGGTGATCTCGTCCGAGTGCCACTGCAGCACGTCCGGCATCAGCGGCACGTACCGGAACAGCGGGTCGGTGTCGGCGGCGTCCCGCTTGCCGACCACGGTCGGCCCGATCTCGGGCCCGGACGGGCTCCGCTCGACCTGGCCGGCGTGCGCGGCGGCCAGCAGTTGCGCGCCGAGGCAGATCGCGAGGGTGGGCACGCGCTGCCGGACCGCCTTGCGCAGCAGCCCCTCCAGCGCCGGAAACCAGGGCGCGCCGGGGCTGCCGTCGGGCAGCGGGTACGCCTGCTGGTCGCCGCCGAGCACCACCAGGGCGGCGTACCCGTCGAGGTCGGCGGGGAGTTCGTCACCGGCGTGCGGGCGCAGCACCCGCAGCTCGACCCCTCCCTCGGTCAGCCACTCCCCCAGTCGGCGGAGGTCGTCGGTCGGGTCGTTCTCGATCACCAGCGCGGTCGCCACGACGTCGAGGCTATCCGGTACGCCCGGCGACGCCCGGTCCGGCTCGGCGGGCGTCCGGGAACGCGGCACGTCCGGCCGGTCCCCGCGGCCCGGCGAACGGAGGCGGTGCGCGCGTGGCGGGCGGAGCGGCCGGTCACGGCGGGGCGCCCGTTAGGCTCCCGCACGTGCCCACCGACGACTGCCTCCGGCCCCCCGTCCTGCGTCCCGGCGACACCGTGATGCTGGTCTCGCCCTCCGGCCCGACCCGGCCGGAGCGGGTGGCGCGCGGCGTCGAGCTGCTGACCGGCTGGGGGCTGCGCCCGGTGCTGGCGCCGAACGCGTACGCCCGGCACGGATACCTGGCCGGCGGGGACGACCTGCGCGCGGCCGACCTGAACACCGCCTTCGCCGACCCTGAGGTGCGCGGGGTGATCTGCACCCGGGGCGGGTACGGCGCGCAGCGGGTGGTCGACCTGATCGACATGGCCGCGGTACGCCGGGACCCGAAGGTGGTGGCCGGCTTCTCCGACATCACCGCGTTGCAGTTCGCGCTCTGGCGGGGCGCCCGGCTGGCCGGCGTGCACGGCCCGGGGGCGGCGTGGCTGGACGACCGGACCCCGCCGCGTTCGGCGGAGTCGCTGCACGCCGCGCTGATGACCACCGCGCCGGTAACCGTCGAGGCGGTCAAGGAGGAGGAGACGTACCCGGTCCGGGTGCCCGGCCGGGCCGAGGGCCGGCTGCTCGGCGGCAACCTCTGCCTGATCACCGCCTCGATCGGCACCCCCGACATGCCGGACCTGACCGGCGCCGTCCTGCTGGTCGAGGAGGTGCAGGAGCCGCCGTACAAGGTCGACCGGATGCTCACCCACCTGCGCCGCTGCGGGGCGCTGGACGGTATCGCCGGGGTGGCGGTGGGCCAGTTCACCGAGTGCGCCGACGGCTGGGACACCACGGTCACCGACGTGCTCACCGAACGCCTGGGCGACCTGGGCGTGCCGGTCCTCGGCGGCCTGCCGATCGGCCACGGCGTCGGCCAGCTCACCGTCCCCGTCGGCACCCCTGCCGTCCTCGACGCCGGCACCGGCACCCTCACCGTCACCCCCGCCGTCCACTGAGCCGAGGCCGGCATGAACGATCACGACTTGTTCGTCCGGTTCGTGGGTGAATTGTCAGCGCGTTCATAGGGTCGCGACGGGGTTTCCCAAGGTTCGACCGTCACCGTCGGTGACGTCATCGCACCACCACCGGATTGGAGACCCGCATGATCCGCAAGATGTCGAAGAAGCACCTGCTGGCTGGCCTGGCCACCGCCGGGGTGCTCGGCGTCGGGATCGCCGCCCCGACGGTGGCGCTCGCCGACGACAAGAGCCCGAGCCCGAGCGCCAGCACCAGCACCAGCACCGATCAGGGCACCGACCGCCAGCAGCAGCGCGCCGACCGGCAGCAGCAGTTCGCCGAAGCCCTCGCCAAGGAGCTGGGCGTCTCGACCGACAAGGTCACCGCGGCGCTGGAGAAGATCCGTGAGCAGCACCAGGGCGACCGGCCGCAGCGGCCGTCGGCCGAGGACCGGCAGGCGAGGCTGAAGGAACGGCTGGACCAGGCGGTCAAGGACGGCAAGCTCACCCAGGAGCAGGCCGACGCGGTGCTGAAGGCCGTCGAGGCCGGCGTCTTCCCGGGCCCGGGCGGGCACCGGCACGGCGGCGGGAACGGTACGGCCGACAAGTGACCGGGTGGCCCCGCCGTCCCCGCACCGGCCGACCCTCCCTCCCGGCCGGGAACCTTCTCCACGGCGGGGCCACCCCGTGACACCGTGACCGGACGCCCGCCCCGGCAGCGCTGCCGGGGCGGGCGTCCGTCCGTGCACCGCAGCTACGGCCCGTCCCGCCGCTCAGCCCGCCGCGGGCGGGGTGAAGACGCCCACGTGGTTGCCCGACGGGTCGAGCAGGTGCGCGAAGGCCAGCCCGCTCGGCGTGGTCCGCAGCGGCACCAGCACCTTGCCGCCGGACGCCTCCGCCCGGCGGCAGGTCTCCGCCACGTCCGCCACCTCGGCGTAGAAGATCGCGTAGTTCGGAGAGTCGCCGTTGGTGGCCCGGATCGCACCCCCGATCCCCTGCTCCCCGCCGGCCGTGGTCTGCCGGTACGACGCACCCGGGCCGCCCTGCTCCTCGAAGGTCCAGCCGAACAGGTCGGCGTAGAAGCGCTCGACCTCCTCCGGCCGGTCGGAGCCGATCTCGAACCAGGTGACGGGCGTGCTGGACATGCTTCCTCCTCGGTTCGCCGGCCGGTCGGCCGGCGTCGTCAGGAGTCAGCCTCGGCGACGTCCGCGACACCGTCCTGTCGGTGTTTTGAGCGGCCGAGGGATAGATGCGGCAGACCCACCAGGATCCCGCATCCGGGTGACCCGCACTTCGGCTTTCAGACCAGGCTGAGCGGTCGGACCCGATCGTGCGGGATGTCGAGGTCGTCGGGGCGCAGCTCACGGGTCACCGGCTCGGCCAGCGGGCGCACCGACACGATCCGGTCGGTGCGGAAGCAGCGCAGCCCGTCCCGCAGCCGGCACCAGGCGACCAGGTACCAGTGCGTCGGGTTGCCCAGGTAGGCCAACGGCTCCACGTCGCGCACCGAGTCCGCGCCGGCCCGGTCCGCGTACCGCAGCCGCAGCACGCGCTGCGCGGCGACCGCGTCGGCGACGGCGGCCGGGACCGGCGTGGTGGGCCCGCCGCCGATGAGCCGCACCCGGCCGGCGAGGCGGTGTGCCTCGGCGACGTCGGCGGTGGGCATCACCGCGACCAGTTTGCGCAACGCCGTGCCCGCGGCCGAGGCGAACGGCGTGCCGCCCAGGCGGTGCAGCGCCACCGCCATCGCCACCGCCTCGCCGGGGCTCAGGTTGACCGGCGGCAGGGTGCGGGCCCGGTCGACCACATAGCCGCCGGTACGGCCCGGCTCGGCCCAGATCGGCACGCCGGCGGCCTGGAGCGCGGCGATGTCCCGCTCGACGGTCCGGGCGCTGACCTCGAAACGCTGGGCCAGCCAGCGGGCGCTGCGCGGGCGCGGCGACACCGCCCGCAACTCCTCCACCAGGGCGTAGAGACGGTCCGTCCGGTTCACGCCCCGGACGCTAAGCCCAAGGTACGACAGTGCTCAGAGCGAGAGGTAGCGCTGCCGCTCGTACGGGGTGACCTCGCGACGGTACTGCTCCCACTCGGCCCGCTTGTTGCGCAGGAAGAAGTCGAAGACGTGCTCGCCGAGGACCTCGGCGACCAGCTCCGAGCCGGCCATCACGTCGATCGCCTCGGCCAGGTTCTCCGGCAGCGCCTCGTAACCCATCGCACGGCGCTCGGCGCTGCTCAGCGACCAGACGTCGTCCTCGGCACCCGGGGGCAGCTCGTACCCCTCCTCGATGCCCTTGAGGCCGGCGCCGAGCATGACCGCGAAGGCCAGGTACGGGTTGGTCGCCGAATCCAGCGAACGGACCTCCACCCGGGCCGAGTTCGGCTTGCCGTACGCCGGCACGCGGACCAGCGCGGACCGGTTCAGGTGACCCCAGCAGACGTACGCCGGGCTCTCGGTGATCCGGTCCGGCAGGGCCTGCGGGAACAGCCGCTTGTACGAGTTGACCCACTGGTTGGTGACCGCGGTGTACTCGCGGGCGTGGGTGAGCAGCCCGGCGATGAACGACTTGGCCACCTTGGAGAGCTTCATCGGGTCGCCGGCGTCGTGGAACGCGTTGCGCTCCCCCTCGAACAACGACAGGTGGGTGTGCATGCCGCTGCCCGGCTGGTCGGTGAAGGGCTTCGGCATGAAGCTGGCCTGCACCCCGGTGGAGAGGGCCACCTCCTTCACCACGTGCCGGAAGGTCATGATGTTGTCGGCGGTGGTCAGCGCGTCGGCGTAGCGCAGGTCGATCTCCTGCTGGCCGGGGGCCACCTCGTGGTGGCTGAACTCCACCGAGATGCCGATCCGCTCCAGCGCCAGCACCGCCTGGCGGCGGAAGTCCCGGGCCACCGCGTGGGTGGTGTGCTCGAAGTAGCCGCCGGTGTCCACCGGGGTCGGCACCGAGCCGTCCTGCGCCCCGTTCTCCAGCAGGAAGAACTCGATCTCCGGGTGGGTGTAGAAGGTGAAGCCCTTCTCGGCGGCCTTGGACAGCGCCCGGCGCAGCACGTGCCGCGGGTCGGCCCAGGACGGGCTGCCGTCCGGCAGGAGGATGTCGCAGAACATCCGGGCGCTCTCGCCGCTGACCCCGCCCTCGAAGGGGAAGACCTGGAAGGTGGTGGGGTCGGGCATGGCCACCATGTCCGACTCGAAGACCCGGGCGAAGCCCTCGATCGCCGAGCCGTCGAAGCCGATGCCCTCCTCGAAGGCCGCCTCCAGCTCCGCGGGGGCCACCGACACGCTCTTGAGCGTGCCGAGCACGTCGGTGAACCACAGCCGGACGAACCGGATGTCCCGCTCTTCCAGCGTACGGAGGACGAACTCCTGCTGACGGTCCACTTCCACCCCTCGTTGCACGTACGTCCGGCACCGGTCGGGTCGGCCCGGCCTGACCGCCCAGTCTCCACCGGCCTCGTTACGCCGACGTTACGCCCTCACCCGGCGGGCGTCCCGCCGTGTCCCGCCCCGGCGGACGCCGCCCCCGACCCCCGTCTCCCGGGTGGGAGCGGGGTGTCCGGTGTCTCCCTCGTCCGGCCGGATCCGGCCCGGCCGGCTGGGGCAAGATGAGGACATGCCCACCCTGCGTCTCGCCCTGTGCCAGGTCAACCCCACCGTCGGCGACATCGCCGGCAACGTCGACCTGGTCCGCACCTGGGCCCGCAAGGCCGCCGACGCCGGCGCCCAGCTCGCCCTCTTCCCGGAGCTGATGCTGACCGGGTACCCGGTCGAGGACCTGGTCTTCCGCCGTTCCTTCGTCGCCGCGTCCCGGGCCGCGCTGGAGCGGCTCGCCGCCGACCTGGCCGGCGACGGGCTCGGCGACCTGCCGGTCATGGTGGGCTACCTGGACGCGGACGGCCCGCCGCAGGTGAGCGCCGACGCCGAGCCGGGCCGGGGTGCCCGCAACGCCGCCGCGCTGCTGCACCGCGGCGCGGTGGTGGCCACCTACTTCAAGCACCACCTGCCCAACTACGGCGTCTTCGACGAGGATCGGTACTTCGTCCCGGGCGACACCCTCACCGTGGTGCGGATCGGTGGTGTGGATGTGGCGCTGACCATCTGCGAGGACCTCTGGCAGGCCGGCGGCCCGTTCGCGGTGGCCCGCCAGGCCGGCGTCGGGCTGGTGCTCAACATCAACGGCTCCCCGTACGAGCTGAACAAGGACGACATCCGGCTGCCGCTGGTCCGCCGCCGGGCCGCCGAGGCGGGCGCGGCGATCGCGTACGTGAACATGGTCGGCGGCCAGGACGAGCTGGTCTACGACGGCGACTCGATGATCGTCGCGGCGGACGGCCGGCTGCTCGCCCGCGCACCCCAGTTCGTCGAGCATCTGCTGGTGCACGACGTGCTGCTGCCCGCGGCGAAGGAGCCGGTCGACCACCACACGCACCTGGCCGACGGGATGCGGGTGGTGCGGGCCAAGATCAGCGACATCCTGCCGCCGGCCCCCACCGACGAGGTCGCGCTGGGCGGGATCATCGAGCCGGTCGCGGACGAGGCCGAGGTCTGGCAGGCGCTGGTGCTGGGGCTGCGCGACTACGTCAACAAGAACCGCTTCCCGTCGGTGGTGCTCGGCCTCTCCGGCGGCATCGACTCGGCGGTGGTGGCGGCCCTGGCCGTCGACGCGCTCGGCCCGGACCGCGTGGTCGGCGTCTCGCTGCCCAGCCAGCACTCCTCCGAGCATTCCCGGGCGGACGCCGAGGAGCTGGCCAAGCGGACCGGTCTGGACTTCCGGATCGAGCCGATCCAGCCCATGGTGGACACCTTCCTGGCCAACATGTCGCTGTCCGGGGTGACGGTGGAGAACCTCCAGGCCCGGGTCCGGGGCGTGATCCTGATGGCGCTGTCGAACCAGGAGGGTCACCTGGTGCTGACCACCGGCAACAAGAGCGAGCTGGCGGTCGGCTACTCCACCCTCTACGGCGACTCGGTCGGCGGCTACAACCCGGTCAAGGACGTCTGGAAGACGCTGATCTGGCGGCTGGCCAAGTGGCGTAACGCGGACGCCGACCGGCGCGGGGAGACCCCGCCGATCCCGGAAAGCTCGATCGGCAAGCCGCCGTCGGCCGAGCTGAGCCCCGGTCAGCTCGACAGCGACAGCCTCCCCGAGTACGACGTCCTCGACCCGATCCTGATCGGCTACGTCGACGGTGACCTGGGCCGGGAGGGGCTGATCGAGTCCGGCCACGACCCGGCGGTCGTGGACAAGGTGCTGCGGATGGTGGATACCGCCGAGTACAAGCGGCGGCAGTCCGCTCCCGGCACCAAGATCTCCATCAAGGCGTTCGGGCGGGACCGCCGGCTGCCGATCACCAACCGCTGGCGCGAGCACGGCTGAGCGACGGCCCCCGTCCCCGGCCCGCCGTCCTGCGGGCCGGGGAGTGAATTCCTCCACTCCGCCCTGCCGCCGCCCGGTCGTCCGGTGCGACGATCGCGGCAGAACCCGGGGACCGCGAGCGCGGCCTCGAGGAAGGAGAGAGCCATGGTGGAGTCCACCCCGACCGAGGTGACCGCCCTGTACGGCGGGCCGGCCACCCGGCGGGTCCGTACCCGCGACCTGATCGCCGCCAAGGAGCGCGGCGAGCGCTGGGCGATGCTCACCTCGTACGACCAGTACACCGCCTCGATCTTCGACCAGGCGGGGATCCCGGTGCTGCTGGTCGGCGACTCGGCGGCGAACAACGTCTTCGGCTACGAGACCACCCTGCCGGTGACCGCCGAGGAACTGCTGCCGCTGGTCCGCGCGGTGGTGCGGGCGACCCGGCAGGCGCTGATCGTCGGCGACCTGCCCTTCGGCTCTTACGAGGAGGGGCCGACGCAGGCGCTGCGGACCGCGGTGCGGTTCATGAAGGAGGGCGGCTGCCACGCGGTGAAGCTGGAGGGCGGCCGGCGTTGCGCCGCCCAGATCGAGGCGATCGTCGGGGCCGGCATCCCGGTGATGGCGCACATCGGCTTCACCCCGCAGAGCGAGCACACCCTCGGTGGCTACCGGGTGCAGGGCCGCGGCGACACCGCCGAGGAGGTGATCGCCGACGCCCGGGCGGTCGCCGACGCGGGCGCCTTCGCGGTGGTGCTGGAGATGGTGCCCGGTGAGGTGGCCAAGCGGATCACCGCCGAACTGCGGATCCCCACCGTCGGCATCGGCGCCGGTCCCGACACCGACGCCCAGGTGCTGGTCTGGCAGGACATGGCCGGGCTGCGCACGGGCAGGGCACCGCGCTTCGTCAAGCGCTACGCCGACCTGGCCGGCGCGCTGACCGACGCCACCCGCCGCTTCGCCGACGAGGTACGCGGCGGCGAGTTCCCCGCCGCCGAGCACACCTTCTGACCGGTACGCCGGGCGGTGCGGCTGCGGACCGCGCCGCCCGGACGGTCACACCACGCAGAACTCGTTGCCCTCCGGATCGGCGAGCTGCACCGAGTAGTGATCGTTCTCGGGAACGTCCATCCCCCCGATGACCCGGGCACCGAGCTCGACCAGCCGGGCCGCCTCAGCGTCGACACGGTGTCGCCGCTCACCCAACGGCACCGAGCGGCCGCCCCCGACCTTCAGGTCGAGGTGCAGCCGGTTCTTCACCGACTTCGGCTCCGGAACCGGCTGGAACCAGATGCGCGGCCCGGCCCCGGTCGGATCCTCCAGGCGGTCCTGGCAGTCACCGTCGCCGAGTTCCTCGGCCGGGACGCCGATCGAGAGATACCAGTCGCGCCAGCTGCGATGCCCGGCCGGCGGCGGCTGCGGCCGGTAGCGCAGCGCTTCCGCCCAGAACGCGACGAGCCGCTCCGGCTCCCGACAGTCGATCACCAGTTGCCACTCCATGCGGCGATGCTGCCGCACGGGTACGACATCAGAGGTCGGTGACCCGGATGCCGGCGTGCGCCTTGTAGCGCTTGTTGATCGCGATCAGGTTGGCGGTGAACGCCTCGATCTGGTGGGCGTTGCGCAGCCGGCCCGCGTAGATGCCCCGCATGCCGGGGATCCGTGCGGCGAGCGCGGCGACCACGCCGACCAACTCCCGGTCCTCGGTGCAGATCAGCACGTCGAGGTCGATCCGGTCGATCTCCGGGTCGGCCAGCAGCGGCGCGGAGACGTGGTTGAACGCGGCGCAGACCCGGGACTCGGGCAGCAGGCCGGCGGCCTGCTGGACGGCGCTGCCCTCGGCGACGGTGAGCGCGTACGGGCCCTGCTTGTCGAAGCCGAGCGGGTTGACGCAGTCGACCACGATCTTGCCGGCGAGCGGGCCGGCCAGGGCGGCGACGGTGGCGGCG
Source organism: Micromonospora mangrovicola (assembly GCF_047200535.1). Lineage (NCBI taxonomy): Bacteria > Bacillati > Actinomycetota > Actinomycetes > Micromonosporales > Micromonosporaceae > Micromonospora > Micromonospora mangrovicola. Next base: position 47,795 of record NZ_JBJZOG010000047.1, read on the forward strand.
TGCCCGTCCCACGGCACCGCGATGATCACCACGTCGCTGCGCCGGGCGACCTCGTCGTTGTCGGCGCCGGAGACCTCGGTGCCGGCCGGCACGCCGGGCAGCGCGGCGATCTCGGCGGCGGCCTGCGCCGCCCGCTCGGCCGAGCGGGACCCGATCAGCACGGTCTGCCCGGCCCGGGCGAACCGGTAGGCGAGGCCCCGCCCCTGGTCCCCGGTGCCACCGATGATCCCGACGGTCAGCCCGGAGACGTCGGGCAGCGTGGTCGCGTCATAAGCCATGCGGCCATCCTCGCAAAGGTCATCGGCAAACCGGACGGCCGGGCGCTGTGACAATCCCCGCTGCCGGCCCGGTCCCCGCGGACAGTCGTCCAGGCCGGCGGTCGTCTGCCATCCGGAGAACAGCAGTCCCGCGAGTGAGGTGCCTCTCGGTCATATTCATGCCGCAGAGGCATATCGCTCTCAGCTACAGGCGCACCCCGCACGCACGCAGCACCCCCGCACCCCGCACGCAGCTCGCCTACGCCACGTCCGGGCGACCCCGGCGAGCCGGTCCCCGCCCGCGTGACCCGCCCGGCGCGGCAGCCACCCGACCGACGCGCGGTCAGGCGCGTTCGAAGAGGACCTTGCGTTCGGTGGGGTCGGCGGTCACCAGGCGGACCGGGACGCGGTCGCCGAGGGGCAGCTCGCCCAGGCAGCGGGCGCGGACCGGCGGCTCGTCCAGGGCGACCGTGCCGCCGGGCGTCCGACCCGGCCGGCCGCCGCCGTTCGTCGCTGCGGCTTCGGCTTGCCCGGGCTGCCGCGGTACCTCGGCGGCCGGCCGGGGCGCGTCCACGTCCAGCACCGCCGCCTCGAAGGTCTCCCCCACCCGGTGGGACAGCAGTACCGCCTCGGCCAGTTCGACCGCGCCCCGGGCGGCGGCCGACGCGGTCCGGTCGGTACTCGCCATCACCTCCGGCAGCTTTGGCAGCGCGGAGCGGACCCACCCGGGCACCTCGCGGCCCTCGTGCAGGGCCAGGCAGACCTCCGTCGCGTACCGGTCGGCGAGGCGACGCAGCGGGGCGGTCACGTGGGCGTACGCGGCGGCCACGCCGCCGTGCTCCGGCCGCTCCGGCGGCTCGCCGTCGAAGGCCGTGTACGCGGCCCCACGCATCAGCTCGGCCGCCTGGTCGATGAAGGCCGCCGCGCGGGGCTGGGAGGCGTCCAGCCCGGCGAGCACCTCACCGACCGACGCGTCCGCCGGCCAGGGCACGCCCAGCGGGCCCGCGGCCAGCCGGAGCCGTTCCACCGCGTCCGGCTTCGGGGCGGGCATCGTCCGCAGCAACCCGATCCCGCCGGCGAGCATGATGTCGGCGGCGGCCATCCCGGTCAGCAGGGAGATCTGCGCGTTGTGGTCCTCCATCGGGGCGGGCCCGCGCAGCACCAGTCGCCAGCCGTCGCCGTCGGGCTCCACGTCCTGCTCGGGCAACGGCAGGTTGACTGCGCCCCTTCGCAGCCCGCGGGCGGTGAGCAGGGCGCCGATCTCCGGTAGCAGGGCGACCGGTTCGGGCAGCCTGCCGGCGTCGGCGGCGAGCTGCACGCCGACGTAGTCGAGCTTGGCCCGGCTGCGGACCCGCGCCCGCTCCAGGGCGACGGCGACCGTGCCGCCGTCGGCGTCGAGGTCGATGGTCCAGAGCACCGCCGCCCGGTCGGCGTCGGGCAGCAGGCTCGCCGCCCCCTCGCTCAGCGCGTGCGGGTGCAGCGGCACGTTGCCGTCGGGCAGGTAGACGGTCTGCCCGCGGCGCCAGGTCTCCTCCTCCAGCGCCCCGCCGGGCCGGACGTGGCTGGCGACGTCGGCGATCGCGTACCGGACGCGGAAACCGCCACCGGGACGACGGCTGAGGTGCATCGCCTGGTCGAGGTCGCGCGAGGTCGCCGGATCGAGGGTGACGAACGGGACGTCGGTGCGGTCGGCGACGGCGGGCAGCGCCGCGCCGGCCGCCTCGTCGGCCTCGCGCTGCGCCGCGGCCGGGAAACCTTCGGGCAGTCCCAGCTCGCGGCGCAGCGCGCCGAAGTCGATGCGGGGCGCAAGTACGCGTCGGATCACCACGGCGTCAATCCTGACAGCGCCGCGGTTGATCCGCTCGCCGGCACCGGCGGCGGGTCGCTGCGCGGCGTCAGACGCGCCGAGCCAGCGTGCCGCCGGTGAACGGATGGTGCCCGACGTCAGCCCGTTCTGCGGCGGGTGCTCGCCGGCTTGGCCGTCGAACGGCCCGCGACGACCCTCGTGCCGGCCGGCTTCCGGGCCGCGGTCATCCGCTTGTGGGTACCGGTCGAGGTGCTCGTCCTGGCCTCGACAGCGCTGACCGCTTCGGCGGCTCTCCTCCCCGCCCTGCGCGCGCTGGTGGAGGAGGTGCCGGTGGCCTTCTTCGCCGGCGCCTTCTTCGCGGCCGCCTTGCGGGCACCGCCACTCGGGCGGGCCCCGGCAGCCTTCGCGGCGGTGGTCCTCTTGGCGGCCGTCGTCTTCTTCACCGCGGCGGTGGTCTTCTTCGCCGGAGCCTTCTTCGCCGCCG
>NZ_JBJZOG010000048.1:0-49844 GCF_047200535.1 Micromonospora mangrovicola
CCCCCCCCCCCCCCCCCCCCCCCCCCGTGGCCGTCACTTCCGCAGCTCGATACGCCAGTCGTTGGAGCGCATCAGGTGCCCGGGCGGGTACTCGAACTCGGTCTCACCGAGCAACACCAGGCCCGCCTTGCGGCAGACCGCGTTGGACGCCGGGTTGTCCACCGACGGGTAGGCGTGCGCGTAGCGCCGGTCCCCGTGCGCCGCCGCCGCCACGATCACCGCGCGCACCGCCCCCGTGGCCAGCCCCCGCCCCTGGTACGCGGGCAGGACCGCCCAGCCCATCTCGTAGACCGGCTCGCCGCGCCACTCGCGGGGCCAGTAGCCGACGCTGCCGACCTTCGCCCCGTCGGGCAGCACGACGGCGAACATGTTCCCGCTGCGCGGGCCCGGGCCGCGCAGGTACCGCTCGTGGCGGGCGAGCACCTGCTCGTCCGTCTCCGGGCCGCCGGTGTGCTGCCGCACCTCAGGAGTGTTGAGCTGCCGGAGCAGTTCCAGATCGTCGCTGCTCCACCGCTCGATACGTACCTCGGTCATGGCCGCCATTCCACCCCGGGCCCACGACATTCAACCAGTCGGTTTACGAGATTCCCGCCCCACCCGGCGGGACTGACGACTACCCGTCGGCCTGGCGGGTACCCGCGTCCCATGGGTAGCCACAAGCAGAACAAGCATGACCCGGGCGGCGAGTCGGCGCGGGCGGGGCGGCACGCCGGCAGCGGGGCCCGGGGCCGGCAGGGCTCCCCGGTGGAACGCTCCCCGGAGCGGCGGCACCTGCGCGCGGCGACCGGGACGTCGGGTAGCGAACGCGACCACGGCCGCGCCAGGGTCGAAGGCGCGCAGCGGGTCCAGCGGCAGGGGAACCGTTGAGGTGCCCACGTTCCTGCTGAAGTCGACCTACACCCCGGAGGGGCTCAACGGGCTGCTCCGGGACGGTGGCACCAAGCGGGCGGAGGTCGTGCGGGCCCTGGTGGAGAACGCCGGCGGAGAGATGACCTCGCTGCACTTCGCCTTCGCCGAACAGGACACCTACGTGCTGTGCGACCTGCCCGACCATCGGGCCGCCGCTTCGCTGGCGATGGCGATCGGCGCGGCGCGCGGGCTGCGGGTGCAGGTCACGCCGTTGCTGAACCCCACGGAGGTGGACGAGGCGGCCCGGATGCCGACCGGATACACGCCGCCGGGCGCCTGAGCCGCCGACCCCGGTGGCCGGCTACCGGCCCTTCGCCATCGCCACCGCGGACGGCAGCGTGAACGGCGCGTGCCGCTCCGCGGTCATCAGGGCCATCGCGGTACCGGCGATGTGGTCGACGAGCAACTCCCGGGCCCGCTGCCGGTCGCCCGCGGCACACGCGGCCACGATTTCCCGATGCTCGGCCAGCTTGGCGGCGACGAACTCCCGGTCGGGCTCGTGCTGCACGAAGGAGCGCTGGTACCGCTCGGCGTGGTCGGCGAGTTGTTCGAGGTGCTCGGCCAGCCGCGGCCCGGCGCCGATCCGCAGGCCGGCGTGGAAGCGGCGGTGCGCCTCGGCGTCCCCGGACGCGGTCAGCACGGCGTCCTGCTCCAGCCGTTCGATGTCCGCGGCGCGCAGCATCGGCACGGTCAGCCAGATCGCCAGCCCCTCCCCCATGACCCGCAGGGAGTAGAGCTCGTCGAGGTCGGCCGGGCTGAGCGAGCTGACCCGGGTCGACCGGTACGGACCGGTGTCGACGACCAGGCGTTCCCGTTCGAGCAGGCGCAGCGCCTCGCGCAGCGGGGTGCGACTGACCGCGAGCCGGCGGCTGAGTTCCGGTTGGGAGATCTCCGCACCGGGTTGAAGCTCACCGTCGAGGATGAGCCGGCGCAGCGCGTCGTAGACGGAACGTGTTCCGGCACCGGCACCCGCCCCGTCCTCGGCGGTCACCGCACCACCTGGGCCATTCACCGAACCCACAGTCGGGCACCTCCCCGGACGACACAACCCAGCGTGATCGATTGTACGCACCTGCATACTTCGTGAATACACAGAGGTGGTGGCGATTCGGGTCATACGCCGGGCTCCGGCGCGCTCCGCAGGGCCTCGGTCGCCGCCCGGTCCACCGTGTACCCGCCGTTCCCGTCGTCGACGACGGCGACGGCGTAGGCGGTCCGGGCGGCGTCGACCGAGACGTAGCCGGCCCGCACGTCGGCGAGGACCTCCTCGGCGGGACGCTGCCGCGGCGGCCCGAACCCGCCCCCGCCGCCGAGTTCCACCACGTGGCTGTCCCCGGCGGCCAGCGCGAACGCGGTGACCTTGCCGTTGTCGAAGTGGACCGGCTCGCCGTCGGCCCGCTCGACCCACACCCGGTTCGGCGCGGCGTCCCCGCCACCGGCGAGCCCCCAGGGCGCGCAGGCGGTGCGCTCGACCCAGGTGTCGACCTGCGCGGGCGTACGCAGGCGCACCCGCAGCCGGGTGCCGAGACCGCCCCGGTGGCGTCCGGGGCCGCCGGAGTCCTCGCGCAGGGCGTACTCGTCGACCGTGACCATCGGGTACTTGACCTCGAGCACCTCGACGGGAGCGTTGTGCGTGTCGCCGTCGTTGACGCAGATCGTGGCGTTCTGGCCGTCCGCCCGCGAGGTGGCGCCCCAGCCGCCGCCCTGCGGCCCGCCGACGAACTGGAAGAACCGGCCGGTCCGCTGGTCGACACCGTAGGTGTGGGTCATGCCGAGCTCGGCGTGGTGACCGGCGACGCAGGCGTCGGGCAGCACCTCGGCCATCGCCCGGAAGACGCAGTCGACCACGGTCATCGGATAGGTCATCCACCACCGCATCGCCGCCGGCTTGGTGGCGCTGACCACGGTGCCCGGCGGCAGGATCACCTCCAGCGGGCGCAGCGAGCCCTCGTTGATGGGGAGCTCCAGCGGCGAGGTGAGGCACTTGAACGCCACCTGGGCCGCGGACCGGCCCGCCGTGGCGCCGGAGTTGAAGTAGCCGGCCACCTGGGGACTCATTCCGCTGAGGTCCACGGTGAAGGTGTCGCCCTCGACCACCACCCGGACGCGTACCGGGATCCGGCGCCCCGGGCTGACCCCGTCGTCGTCCATGTACGCCTCGGCCGCGTACTCGCCGTCGGGGATGCGGGCGACCGCCCGGCGGGCCAGTTCCTCGCTGCGCCGGAACAGGTCGGCGATGCTCGCCCTGACCGCCGCGACGCCGTACCGGGCGAGCATCGCGCGCATCCGGGTCTCCCCGGTACGGATGGCGGCGATCTGGGCCCGCAGGTCGCCCATGGCGAGGTGGGCGAAGCGGACGTTGGTGGCGATCAGCCGGGTCAGCTCGTCGTCCTGGACGCCCTCCTTGAAGATCTTCACGATCGGGACCTGGAGGCCCTCGGCGTAAATGTCGGTGGTGGTGCCGCCGAGCACGCCGCCCACGTCGATCCAGTGCGCCATCGACGAGGCGAAGGCGACCAGCTCGCCGTCGTGGAAGATCGGCAGTGTGAAGATCATGTGGTTGAGGTGGCTGCCCACGATGTAGGCGTCGTTGGTGAGCAGGATGTCGCCGGGCTGCATGCCGTCCGGCCCGTAGAAGGCCAGCTTGGCCTTGATGGCGTCGGACAGGCCGCCCATGAACATCGGCAGGCCGAGCCCGATCGAGATGGGATCGCCCGCGGCGTCGAACAGCCCGACGGTGAAGTCCTGGGCCTCGTAGATGATCAGGTTGTAGGCGGTGCGCATGAGGTTCGTCTTCATCTCCTCGGTGATGGAGACGAAGCCGGCGCGGATGATCTCCGCGGTGATCGGGTCGACCGCGGGGGCCGCCGCCGGCTCGGGCGCCGCGCCGGGAGGCGGGGTCACGCGCCCGCTCCGATCTCGACCAGCAGGTTGCCGAACTCGTCCACCCGGGCCGTGTCGCCCGGCCGCAGCAGGGTGGTGGTGGTCGGTTCCTCGATCGCGGCCGGTCCGGCGACCCGGTTGCCGGCGAGCAGTCGCGCGCGGTCGTACACGGCGGTCGGCACCGCACCGGCGACCGGGTCGAAGACCACGTCGCGGGCGCCGGTGCGGGCCGGCGCGGGTGGGGCGAGATCCCCCGCGGCGACCTTCGGGACGTCCGGCTTGCCGAGCTTGCCGACCGCCGACACCCGCAGGCTCACCACCTGGGCGGGCTCGCCGGGGGCGCTGTGGCTGTAGCGCTGCCCGTGCGCCGCGTCGAAGGCCCGCTTGAGCGGGTCGTCCCCGTCGTCGGCGGCGAGCAGCGCCGGGGCGGGCAGCGTCACGGTGTGCTCCTGACCGACGTAGCGCATGTCGGCGGCGCGCAGGAACTCCAACTGGTCCAAGCCGATCGCGCTGCCGCGCAGCCGCTGCGCGCACTCGACCTCCAGTGTCCGGTACGCCTCCTCGATCTCGCCCGGGTCGGTGCTGCCGAGGGTGCGGACACCGGTCTGCACCAGGTCGAGGCGGGCGTCGGCCATGAGCATGCCGAGCGCGGAGAAGACCGCCGGGACCGGCGGGATCACCACCCGGGTGACGCCGAGTTCCCGGGCGACCAGGGAGATGTGCAGCGGCCCGTTGCCGCCGTAGGCGAACAGGGCGAAGTCGCGCGGGTCCAGGCCCCGCTCGGTGGTGACCGCGCGGACCGAGTTGGCCATGGCGGCGGCCCCGATGGCGATGATGCCGGCGGCGGCGGTGACGATGTCCAGGCCGAGCCGTTCCGCGAGCGTGCGGACCACGTGGTGCGCGGCCTCGCCGTCGATCGGCAGGTCGCCGGAGAGCCGGCCGTCGGGTGACAGGTGGCCGAGGACCACGGCGGCGTCGGTGATGGTCGGTTCGGTGCCGCCGCGCCCGAAGCAGGCCGGGCCGGGTTCGGCGCCGGCGCTGCGTGGGCCGACGTGGACGCCACCCGCCTCGTCGAGCCAGGCGACGCTGCCGCCGCCGGTGCCCACCTCGACGATGTCCAGGCACGGGATCCGGATGGGCAACCCGGTGCGGTAGCCGCCCAGGAAGTAGTCGCTGGCAACGGGGAAGGTGAGGTCCCGGATGACCGCGGACTTCGCGGTGGTGCCGCCCATGTCGAAGGCGATCGCCTCGCGGTAGCCGAGGGCTTCGCAGAGTGCGATGGTGCCGACCACTCCCCCGGCCGGCCCGGACTCCAGCATCTGCACGCACTGCGCCGAGGCGGTGGCGACGTCGGAGACGCCACCGTTGGACTGCATGATCGCCACGGACGTGCGGGCGCCACCCTGGCGGAGCCGCTGGTCGAGGCGGCCGAGGTAGTCGCTGACGATCGGTCCGACGAAGGCGTTGGCGACGACGGTCGAGGTGCGTTCGAACTCGCGGTACTCGCGGCTGATCTCGTGCGACAGCGTGACGTAGACGTCGGGCAGTTCCTCGCGGAGGAGTTGCCCGAGGCGGCGCTCGTGCGCCGGATTGCGGTAGGCGTGCAGCAACGCCACGGCCACCGCCTCGACGCCCAGCCCGGCCAGCTTCCGGGCCACCGCGCGCGCCCGCTCCTCGTCCAGCGGGCGCATGACCATGCCGTCCGCCGCGATCCGCTCCGGGATCTCGAGGACCAGCTCCCGGGGCACGAGCGGCCGGTGCCGGGTGAAGGAGAGGTTGAAGGCGTCCGGGCGGTTGATCCGGCCGATCTCGTAGACGTCGCGGAACCCGGCCGTGGTCACCAGGGCGGTACGCGCGCCCCGGCGCTCGATCAGCGCGTTCACCACGATCGTGCTGCCGTGGATGAGGAAGGCGAGTTCGTCGAGCGGGACGTCGGCGGTGGAGAGCCCGTCGAACACGCCCTGGATCAGGTCGCGCGGGGTGCTGAGGGCCTTTCCCAGGAGCAGCTCACCGGTCTGTTCGTGGTACGCGACCACGTCGGTGAAGGTCCCTCCGATGTCGACCGCTGCCCTGATCGGCATGTCATCCCCCTCGACAGTCCGCGCCGGCCTCAACCTGCATCCGGTCGCGCCGCAACTGTATCCAGATGGCGCTTCGTAGTCTACAGTTCACCTTCAGGCATGTGTAGACGTCGATAGATCCTCGCCCGCCGCCGGCGCCGCCGGCGCCCGGCGGCCAGAAAGGACAGAGCATGCGACTGACGACGATCCGCCGGGACGGGGAGACGCACGCGGGGCGGGTGGAGGGCGGCGAGGTGATCCTCCTGCCGTTCCGGGACGTCGGCGAACTCCTCGCCGCCGGCGCCGACTGGCGCGCCCGGGCCGCCGCCCCGGCCTCGCCGTCCATCCCCCTCGCGGAGGCCGACTTCGCCCCGCTCACGCTCCGGCCGGAAAAGATCATCTGCGTGGGCGTCAACTACGCCTCGCACATCGCCGAGGTCGGGTTGCCGGCACCGCAGCACCTGACGATCTTCGCGAAGTACAGCCGCAGCCTCATCGGCGCGTACGACGACATCGTGCTGCCGCCGCAGTCCCACGCGGTCGACTGGGAGGTCGAGCTGGGGGTGGTGATCGGCGCCCCGGTCCGGCACGCGGACGCCGAGGAGGCGCTGGCCGCCGTGGCCGGCTACACCGTGGTCAACGACGTCACGATGCGCGACTGGCAACTGCGGACCTCGCAGTTCCTGCAGGGCAAGACGTTCGAGGCGTCGACGCCGGTGGGTCCGTTCCTCGTCACGCCGGACGAGGTCGACCACGCCCGCGCCCTGGACATGACCTGCGCCGTGGACGACACCGTCATGCAGAAGGCCAGCACCGGCGAGCTGATCTTCCCGGTGGGCGAGATCATCTCCTACCTCAGCTCGATCATCACCCTGGTGCCCGGTGACCTGATCGCCACCGGCACGCCGGCCGGGATCGGCGCGGCCCGCAAGCCGCCGGTCTTCCTCGCCGCCGGCCAGACCCTGCGGACCGGGATCACCGGCCTCGGTGAGCAGGCGAACCGGTGCGTCACCGCATGAGCCGACGGGAGGTCCGAGTCCGATGCACCTGATCGAGTTCTTCGACCGCGGCGTACGGATCAACCCGGACGGGATCGCGTTCGTCCGCCCCGACGGGACCGGCGCCGTCACGTACGCCGAGGCGGCGGCCGTCACCCACCGGGTGGCGGCGGCGCTGCGGGGCGCCGGCCTGCCCCCGGGCGCGCCCGTCGCGGTGGCCAGCCCCAACTCGCCGATCGTCTTCCCGTGCGTGCTCGGTGTCCTGCGCGCCGGCTGCACCTGGGTGGCGGTCAACGCCCGGTCCACCCCGCGGGAGATCGCCACGCTGCTGCGCACCGTCGAGGCCCGCGCCCTGCTCTACGCGGCCGGGACCCCCGTGGAGCACCTGCGGGAGACCGTGCCGACCATCGAGCACTTCGTCGCGATCGACGGGCCGGCCGGCGACGACCCGGCCCTGGAGAGCTGGCTGGCGCCGGAGGGCAGCCGGGTGCCGCTGCCCCCGCTCGACGAGGAGGCGATCGCCGCCCTGATCGGCACCGGCGGGACCACCGGCCGCTCGAAGGTCGTCCAGGTCTCGCACCGCGCCTTCGCCACGATGCTCGCCGGGTTCCACGCGCACATGCCGGAGCGCGAGCCGGTGCACCTGGTCGCCGCGCCGATGACCCACGCCGCCGGTGCCATGGTGTTCCCGGTGCTCAGCGCCGGCGGCACCAACGTGGTGCACGGCACGGTGGTGCCCGGGGAGCTGCTGGAGTCGATCGAGCGGCACCGGGTCACCCGGCTGTTCCTGCCGCCGACGGCGATCTACGCCCTGCTCGCCGACCCCGACGTACGCCGGCGGGACCTGTCCAGCCTGCGCTACCTCCTCTACGGCGCGGCGCCGATGTCGGTGGAGAAGCTGAAGGAGGCGCTGGTCGTCTTCGGACCGGTGCTGGCCCAGTTCTACGGCCAGACCGAGCTGCCGATGATGTGCACCTTCCTGAGCCCGGAGGAGCACGCCGAGGCCGTCGCGGACCCGGCGCTGCACCGGCGGCTGGCCAGTTGCGGGCGGCAGACCGTGGTCGCGAACGTCGCCGTGCTGGGCGACGACGGCCCCTGCCCGGCGGGCGAGCCCGGCGAGATCGCCGTGCGCAGCTCGCTACGGATGAGCGGGTACCTGCACGAGCCCGAGCAGACCGCCGCGGTCCAGCTCGACGGTGGCTGGCAGGCCACCGGGGACGTCGGGCACCTGGACGACGACGGCTACCTGTACATCGTGGACCGCAAGCGGGACCTGATCATCTCCGGCGGCTTCAACGTCTTCCCGAGCGAGGTCGAGCAGGTCATCTGGGCCCATCCGGGCGTCAAGGACTGCGCCGTGATCGGGCTGCCGGACGAGAAGTGGGGCGAGCGCGTCACCGCGGTCGTCGAGGTCAAGCCCGGCGCCGAGGTCGACGCCGGGGACCTGATCGCACTGTGCAGGGAACGGGTCGGCAGCGTCAAAGCCCCGAAGGAGGTCCTGTTCCGTCAACTTCCCCGGTCCGCCGTCGGCAAGGTGCTCAAGCGCGAGCTGCGCGAGGAGTACTGGGCCGGGCGGGCGCGCCGGGTCTAGCGCAATGCCAGCACGAGGAGCCCCCGATGTCACAGAGAGGTCAGCTTCGGCACACTGAGCCGGCCGTCGCGCCGGCGACGGGCGACGACATCCCGGCCCGCATCGAGCGCATCCCGGTGGGCCGGTTCCACTACCGGCTCGCCGGCACGCTCGGCGTCGGCACCTTCTTCGACGGGTTCGACTCGACCAGCATCGCGGTCATCCTGACCGTGGTCATCGCGTACTTCGACATCAGCACCACGCAGGCCGGCATCCTGGTCGCCGCCGGATACCTGGGCCAGTTCCTCGGCGCGCTGGTCATCGGCGCGCTGGCCGACCGGTTCGGCCGGCGGCCGGCGTTCCTCCTGTCCCTGGTCACCTTCGGGGTCCTCTCCGCCGGTTGCGCCGCCGCCTGGAGCGCCCCCAGCCTCGGCGTGCTCCGCGCGTTGCAGGGCATCGGCCTCGGCGCCGAGGTGCCGGTCGCGGCGACGCTCATCAACGAGTACCTGGGGGCCCGCAACCGGGGCCGGATCGCCGTCGCCTACCAGTCCACCTTCAACTGGGGGCTGCTCGCCGCCCCGGTCGTCGGGATCGTCGCGCTGAAGGGCTTCGGCGAGGACTCGGGCTGGCGGGTGCTGCTCGCGGCCGGCGCGCTGCCGGTCCTCGTCGCGGCGTACGCCTGGTTCCGGTTGCCGGAGTCCGCCCGCTGGCTGGCGGAGCGGGGCCGCCGCGCGGAGGCGGAGGGGTACGTGACTCGGATGGAGCAGGAGGCGAGGGTACGCGGGGTCGACCTGCCCCCACCGCAGGCGTCACCGCCGGCGGCCGGCAGCCGGCTGCGGCTCGGGGAGCTGTTCGCCGCGGCCTACCGGCGGCGCACGCTGATGCTGGCGGCGATCTGGTTCCTGACCTTCTTCGTCGGCTACGGGTACGCGGTGTGGATGCCGACGCTGTACGTGCGGGTCGGCGGGCTGGCGACCACCCAGGCGCTGGGGCTGACCGTCCTGGTCGGCGTGGTGCAGCTGGCGATGGTCTACGTGACCGCGTTCCTGGCCGACCGGGTCGGCCGCAAGCCGCTGCTGACCTGGGGCTTCGTCATCATGACGGCCGGCGCCCTGGTGGGGTTCGTCGGGGTCGGCGTGCTGGGCGTGCACGCCTGGCCGATGCTGCTCGCCACCGCGGCGCTGTTCGCCGTCGGCGGCACCGCGCCGACCAGCGCCCTCTACCTCTACACCGCCGAGCTGTATCCGACCCGGATGCGCGCCTGGGCCACCTCGACGTGCAGCAGCCTCAACCGGCTGGCCAGCATCCTCTCGCCGCTGCTCGTCGGCGCGCTGCTCGGCACCAGCCTCGGGGCCGGGGCGGTGTTCCTGTCCTTCGCGCTCGCCTGCGCCGTCGCGCTCGTCGTGGTGGTGGCGGCGGGCATCGAGACCCGCCACCGGCCTCTGGAGGCGATCTCGCGCTGAGCCGGCCGGGTGGCCGGCGCGGTCCGGCCGCCCGCCGGCACCACGGCTGCCCGGTCACCGGACGGTGCCGCCGGTGGCCGGGCAGCTCCCACTGTCAGGGCAGCCGCAGCAGGTGCGCGGCGATGACCTCAAGCGCGGCCGGCAGCGCCGGGTACGCGCGGACGCGAGGAGTGCGCGCGGCGTCGTTGGCGACGGTGAGCACCGCCTGTACCCGCACCCGGGCGGCGATGGGGTCGAGCCCGGGACGGCCGGCCCCCAGCAGGTGCACCCACTCGCTGATGTAGTCGTACTGCGTCTGCCGGCTGCTGCGCCGCTCGTCCTCCGGCAGGTGATCCACCTCGGTGATCAGCAGGCCGACGAGGTCGTGGTGGGCCTGGGTGAAGCCGACGTAACCGCGGACGAGCGTGCGCAGCCCGTCGGCGGGGTCGGTGGCCGTGCGGTACGCGGTGGCGACGTCGGTGAGCAGGACGGCCGCGCCGCGCCGGAGGGCCGTGACGAGCAGGTCCAGCTTGCTGGGGAAGTGGTGGTAGACGCTCGGCCCAGCGATGCCCACCGCCGCGGCGATGTCCTCGATGCCGACCTCGGTGTAGCCGTGCGTGGCGAACATCCGCACGGCCTGGAAGAGCAGGGCCTCACGGCGCGAGGCCGGCACCAGGCCGGCCGGCTCCGGTCGTGGTGGCGGCGCACCGGGATCGGGCAGGGGCGCATCCAGCACGGCCCCGCACAGCTCGGCGATCAGCTCGTCGTAGGCGGGGCGGGGCAGATCGAGCCGGTGGAAGGAGACGCTGGTCAGGACACTGATCATCGCCCAGGCGAGGAGTTCGGCGGCGGCCGGGTCCAGGTCCGGGCGGGCGGCGCGTACCTGCCGGGTGAACAGGCCGCCGATGCCGTGCAGTTCGGGGCGGAAGGCGGCGCGGTCCTCGGGGGTCAGGTGTCGGGCCTCCCGCTGCCAGAGCAGGCCGAGCTGCCGGTGGTCGAGGGCGAGGGCGCCGAGCCGGCGCAGCGCGGTCGGCCGGTCGGTCAGGTCGAGGCCGGTCAGCAGCTCCCGCACCGGCGCGAGCCCGGCGGTGAGCACTTCCCGCAGCAGGTGCTGCTTGCCGGAGAAGTGCCGGTACAGGGCGGACGGGCCGACACCGACCGCCTCGGCCAGGTCGCCCATGGTGAGCTGGCCGTACCCCCGGCGGTGGAAGAGTTCCCCGGCGGCGGCGATGATCAGGCCGCGCCGGTTGCGGGGCCGGGTGCCGCGCGGCGGGCGGGCGGGTGGTGGGGCGAGGTGCGGGGTCATGACGCTCCCAGGTGCAGCGACCGGCCGATGATCTGCTTCATGATCTCGGTGGTGCCGGCGCAGATCCGTGAGGCCCGCGAGTCCAGCCACGCGCGGGCGATGCAGTACTCGGTGAGGTAGTCGGGTCCGCCGTGCAGCCGGACGCAGGTCTCCATGACCCGGCCCTGCAGTTCGGTGCTCCACCATCTGGCCTTCGCCGCGTCGGCCGGGTCCAGTTCCCGCGCGTTGAGGGCGAGCACGCAGAGGTCGACGTACGCCTGGGTGATGTCGATCTCGGTGGCCAGCTCGCTGAGGGTGAGCAGGGTGTGTTGCAGGGTGCCGACCGGGTTGCCGAAGGCGTGGCGCTGGCGGACGTAGTCGATGGTCCACCGCAGTGCCGCCGCGGTCTGGGCGATGGCCGCGACCGCGCCGGACAGCCGTTCCCGGGCGAGGTTGCGGGTCAGGCCGCGCAACCCCTCGCCCTCGCCGCCGAGCAGGTTGGCGGCGGGGACGCGGGCCGCGGTGAAGGAGAGCACGACGCTGTCCCGATCGTGCGGGCCGGCCTTCTTCATCCGGCGGCCGCGGGCGAGGCCGGGCGTGTCCCGTTCGACCACGATCAGGCTGATGCCGTGGTGCGGGTGCTCGCCGGTGCGGACCGGGACGATCACCAGGTCCGGGTTGCTGCCGTCGGAGAAGAAGGTCGTGTGGCCGTCGAGCACGTAGTGGTCGCCGCCGCGCAGCGCCGTCACGCGGATGCCGGGCGGCTCGGAGTCGGTGCCCGGCTCGGTCGTCGCGGCGGTCGTGACGAGCCGGCCGGAGGTGATGCCGGGCAGCCAGCGCGCCTTCTGCTCGTCGTCTGCCAGGTCGAGCAAGTACGGCACGCAGATGTCGGCCTGGCGGCTGGGGCCGAGGACGGCCGGGGCCACGGCGAGCCGGGCGGCCTCCTCCGACAGGACGGTGTTGTAGCGGAAGTCGGTGATGCCGGTGCCGCCGAACCGGTCGGGCACCCCGAAGCCCAGCGCCCCGAGCGCGCCGAGCTTGGTGAACAGCTCGCGGGGCGTGCTGCCGTCCTGGTCCCACTGCGCGAAGTGGGGGACGACCTCCTGCTCCAGCAGGACCCGCACGCTGGCCCGGTAAGCCTGGTGCGCCGTCGCGAAGAGCCTCCGTCGCATGGCGGGCCGTCAAATCATGAATCCGCCGTCGCAGACCAGGGTCTGGCCGGTGACGTAGTCGGACTCGGGGATGGTCAGCAGGTAGACGGCGCCGGCCGCGTCGGACGGGGTACCGGCCCGGTTGAGCGGGATCATGGTTTCCGCCGCCGCGAGCAGGTCGGGGTTGACGCCGACCTTGATCTGCCGGCCCTGCACGTCGATGGTGCTGTCGGCGGTGGCGGTCGCCTCGGTCAGTCGGGTCCGGATCAGCCCGAACGCGACCGTGTTGACGGTGACCTGGTAGCGGCCCCACTCCTTGGCCAGGGCCCGGGTCAGTCCGGTGACGCCCGCCTTGGCCGCGGCGTAGTTGACCTGGCCGGCGTTGCCGTGCAGACCGGCGACGGAGGAGATGTTCACGACCTTGCGCACCGGGACCGGGCCGCCGGCCGTCCGGGCCTGCCGGACGGCGGCGGAGATCACCGGTTGGGCGGCGCGCAGGATCCGGAACGGCGCCTTGAGGTGCACGTCGAGGATGGCGTCCCACTGCTCGTCGGTCATCTTCTGGATGACGGTGTCCCAGGTGTAGCCGGCGTTGTTGACGATGATGTCCAGGCCGCCGAGCCGGTCCACCGCGGTGCCGACGAAGCGGTCCGCGAAGCCGCCGTCGGTGACGCTGCCGACGCAGGCGACCGCCCGGCCGCCGGCGGCCTCGATGTCGGCGACGGTCTGCGCGGCCGGTTCCTCGTCGAGGTCGTTGACCACGACCGCCGCACCCTCGGCGGCGAGCTTACGGGCGATCTCCCGGCCGATGCCGCGCCCGGAGCCGGAGACGATGGCGACCTTGCCGTCGAGCTTTGCCATGGGCGGCCCTTTCGTACGCGGAGGTCAGTTGAGGTCGATGACGGCGTCGCCGGTCAGCGTGGTGGTGCCGTCGGCGAGGGTGACGGCGAGTTCGAGCGTGGCCAGCCCGTCCGCGACGGACACCACCCGCCCGGTGCAGGTCGGTTCGGCGTGCACCGGGGTGATGGCGGCGAACCGGACCCGGTAGCTGCGGATCCGGTGCTGCGGCACCCACCCGGTCAGCAACCGCCCGAGGTACGCCATGGAGAGCATGCCGTGGGCGAACACGTCGTCGAGGCCGGCGGAGCGGGCCACGTCGAGGTCGATGTGGATCGGGTTGTGGTCACCGGAGGCGCCGGCGAACAGCGCCAGCGTGGTCCGGGTGATCGGGGGGAGCCGCAGCGGCGGCAGCTCGGCGCCGACCTGGAGGTCGTCGATCGTGGTCACCCGGCCACCTCCGGATTGCGTACGACGATGACGGCGGTCGCCTCGGCCACCAGGTGGCCGTCGCGCAGGACGTCGGTCCGCTTGACCAGGAACTCCAGCGCACCGGCCTTCTTGGTGTAGACGTCGACGATCCGGGGCCGCAGCTCGACGGTGTCCCCGGCGTACACCATCGCGTGGTAGTTGAACTCCTGGCCGCCGTGCAGCACCCGGCGGAGGTCGACGCCGAGCTCGGCGACGTACGACCACGGGTCCGGGGACTCCATCTCCAGGCTGAAGAAGAACGTGGGCGGCACCGGCAGGTCCGGGTGGCCCGCCGCGCGGGCGGCGGCCGGGTCGACGTACACCGGGTCGGTCTCGCCGACGACCTGGGCGAAGAACCGCAGCCGGCCACGCTCCACGGTGACGGTGACCGGCGGGAAGGCCAGCGCCCGGGCCTTGTCGGGGTCGAGGGGCATCGCCTCAGCTCCGCTTCTCGTAGAGGGTGACCACGGCGGCCCCGCCGAGGCCGATGTTGTGCTGCAACGCGACTGTGACGCCGTCGACCTGCCGGGCCCGGGCCTGGCCGCGCAGCTGCCAGACCAGTTCGGCGCACTGGGCGAGCCCGGTGGCGCCGAGCGGATGCCCCTTGGACAGCAGGCCGCCGGACGGGTTGGTGACCACCCGGCCGCCGTAGGTGTTGTCGCCGTCGGCGATGAACTTCTCGGCGGTGCCCTCCGGGGTCAGCCCGATCGCCTCGTAGCTGAGCAGCTCGTTGGTGGTGAAGCAGTCGTGCAGCTCCACCACGCGCAGGTCCTCGGGGCCCACCCCGGATTCCTCGTACACCTGCCGGGCGGCGGCCCGGGACATCTCGTAACCGACGAGCAGGCGCAGGTCGCCGCTGTCGAAGGTGGACGGGTAGTCGGTGGTCATCGCCTGTGCCCGGATCGCCACGTCGGTACGCAGGCCGTGCGCGCGGGCGAAGTCCTCGCTGCACAGCACCGCCGCGGCCGCGCCGCAGGTCGGCGGGCAGCACTGCAGGCGGGTCAGCGGGCCGTGGATGGGCGGCGAGGCGAGCACCTCCTCGACGGTGACCGGGTCGCGGAACACCGCGTACGGGTTGTTGGCCGCGTGCCGGCGGGCCTTCACCGCGATGGCGGCGAAGGTCTCCGGCCGGGTGCCGTACTGCTCGGCGTAGGCCGCGCCCGCGCCGCCGAAGTAGCGGGCGGCCAGCGGGGCGTCGCCGGCGCCCTGGATCCGGTCCGACACCTCGTGGAAGCGGTCGAACGGGGTGGGCCGGTCCGACCAGTGCGTGGTCAGCGCGCCGCGCTGCATCTGCTCGAACCCCAGCGCCAGCACGCAGTCCACCGCGCCGGACTCGACGGCCTGGCGGGCCAGGAACAGCGCGGTCGAGCCGGTCGAGCAGTTGTTGTTGACGTTCACCACCGGGATGCCGGTCCGGCCGACCCGGTACAGGGCCGCCTGGCCGCAGGTCGAGTCGCCGTACACGTAGCCGACGTACGCCTGCCGCACCTGGGGGTAGTCGATGCCGGCGTCGGCGAGCGCGGCCCGGGTGGCCTGCTCACCCAGCACGTCATACGGCTGGCTGGTCCTCGGCGTGGCGAACGGGACCATCCCCACGCCCGCCACGAGCGCTCGCCGGCTCATCGCCACTCCTCACTAGCAGCCGTTCACTTGTTGTCCTGTCTGCGAGAGTAAGCCACCACATTGGGCGGCATCAAGCTTGCACGCATTCACAAGTGGCTGCCGCCGCGCAGCCGGGCCGAAGGCCGCGGCAGCATCGCGACACAGTCAGTTATTTCAATGGCCGAGGAAGTCCGCGCACCGGCTGCACCAACCCGTACCCGAGCGCCGGTGAGGCCGCGGCGGTCGACTCGTACTTCGGCTTCGCCGTCCGCAGCGCGACGACGAGCCAGGTCTTCACCGACAGCTGGCCGGCCCCCGCGACGGCCGGCACCCTGCGCTGACGGAGGCGGCCGGGGTCGGTGGCACGCGCCGACCCCGGCCCGCCCCGGTCAACCGGTGGCGGTGACCGCGGTGGCGGTGACCGCGGTGGCGGTGACCGTGCCGTCCGCCGCGCGGGTGCCCTCCACGCTGACGGTCTGGCCGGCCTTGAGCTTCGCCAGGTCGGAGGCCCGGCTGGTACGCACGGCGGTGTGGTCGTCGGTGCGTACCGTCACCACGTTGCCGTCGGCCGTCTCCAGGTAGAGGACGCCGCCGTCGACGAGCTTCACCTTCCCGGTGGTGGCGGGCGCGGCGGCGGTCGGGCTCGCCCCGGCGCCGGACCCGACCCGGCCGGCACCCGCGCCGGGAAATGCGCTGGACAGGCCGGCGGGGAACCCGCCCGCCCGGCCGGCCCGCGCCGCCGTCGGCGTCTCCCCCCACCGCTGCTGCACCTGCGTGCCGCCGAGGAAGCCGACCAGCACCAGCAGCAACCCGGCCAGCACCACCGTGCCCCGGTTCCACCAGCGGCGCGGCGCGGCAGCCGCGAGCGCCGCGGTGAGGTCCCGGTCGGCCGGTTGGGCCGGCGCCGCCGGGGGCTCGTCCTCGATCCGGTCGAAGATGACGGTGTCGGTGTCCATGTCCTCGTCTCTCCGCATGGGCTACCCGTAGCGCAGGGCGTCGATGGGGCGCAGCCGGGCGGCGCGGGCCGCCGGCAGGCCGCCGAAGAAGAGCCCGATCGCGACCGAGACGCCGAGGGCCAGCACGACGGAGCTGGGCACGATCACCGGCTGTACGCCCACGATGGTGAACCGGGACCCGATCAGCGCGGCGGCCACGCCCAGCGCCCCGCCGATCAGGCTCAGCAGGGTCGCCTCGGTCAGGAACTGGGTCAGCACGGTCCGCCGCCGGGCGCCCAGCGCCTTGCGGATGCCGATCTCCCGGGTCCGCTCGGTGACCGTGACGAGCATGATGTTCGTGATGCCGATGCCACCCACCAGCAGGCTGATCGCGGCGACCGCGCCGAGCAGCACGGTGAAGGTGTCGGCGGTCTCGGTCTGGGTCTGGAGCAGCTGGGCGGCGTTCTGGATCCGGTACGGGGTGCTGCCGGCGCGGGTGCTGGGCAGGCGCTGGACGAGCACCGTGGTGATCTCCGCCTGGGCCGCGTCCACCTGCTGCGGGTCGGCCGCCTCCACCAGGATCGAGCTGAGCGCGCCGTAGCCGGTCAGCACCTCGCGTACCGCCCGCAGCGGCGCGACCGCGACGTCGTTGGCGTCCTGGAACCCGGTGCCGGACTTCGCCGCCAGCACGCCCACCACGGTGAACAGCGCGCCGCCGACGGTGACCCGCTGCCCGATCGGATCGGCGTCGGGGAACAGTTCGTCGGCGACGGTACGCCCGAGCACCACCACCCGCCGGCCCTGCGCCTCGTCGTCGGCGCTGAACGCGGCACCGCTGTCGACCGGCGAGTTCGACGCGTCGAACCAGCTCGGCCGGGTGCCGACGAACTGGCTGACCTCGTGTTCGGTGTCCTGGTAGGTGACCACGGCCGAGGTGGTGACCAGCGGCGAGACCGACCGCACGTCGGGGGCCAGCACCGGGTCGAGCAGCGCGTCGGCCACCTCCAGGGTGAGCCCGCCGGTGCCCGCCTGCCGGTTGGTGCCGGTGACCGTGAGCGTGTTGGTGCCCAGCGCCTCGATCCGGCGGGTGATCGCCTGCGCGGACCCGTTGCCGACCGCGACCAGCAGGATCACCGCGGCGACACCGATCAGGATGCCGAGCATCGTCAGCGCCGAGCGCAGCTTGTTCGCGCTCACCCCGCGCAGGGCGAAGCGGAGGGTCTCGGCGACCGTCACCGCGGCACCCCCGCGGCGCGCCGGCCCACCAGGTCCTGCCGCTGGTCGGAGCGGACCTGCCCGTCGAAGAGCCGGACCAGCCGGCGGGCCCGGGCGGCGACCTCCGGCTCGTGGGTGATCAGTACGATCGTCCGTCCGGCCGCGTTGAGCTGCTCGAACATGGTCAGGATGTCCTCCGTGGAGCGGCTGTCCAGGTTGCCGGTGGGTTCGTCGGCCAGCACCAGGGCCGGTTCGGTGACCAGCGCCCGGGCCACCGCCACCCGTTGCTGCTGGCCACCGGAGAGCTGGTTGGGGTGGTGGTGGGCGCGCTCGGCGAGGCCGACCGCCGCCAGCGCGTCCAGCGCCCGGCGCCGCCGCTGCGCCGCCGGCACACCCGCGTACGCCAGCGGCAGCTCCACGTTGGACAGCGCGCTGGTGCGGGGGATGAGGTTGAACGCCTGGAACACGAAACCGATCAGCCGGTTGCGGACCAGCGCGAGCTGCCGGTCGGCGAGGCTGCCCACGTCGACCCCGTCGAGCAGGTACCGCCCGCCCGTCGGCGCGTCGAGACAGCCGAGGATGTTCATCAGGGTGGACTTGCCGGAACCGGACGAGCCCATGATCGCCACGTAGTCGCCCGCGTGGACCGCGAGGTCGACGCCGCGCAGCGCGTGCACCGTCGCGTCGCCCTCGCCGTACACCTTCGTCAGCCCGCGGACGTCCAGGACGGGACGGCGCGGGGTGCCCCGGGGGTCCATCAGCCGCCTCCGTTGCCGGCGCGCCGGCCGCCCTGGGTGCCGCCGCCGGGGAAGCCGCCGCCGCCCGGGAACCCGCCGCCGCCGGGGAAGCCCGCCCCGCCGCGGAAGCCGCCGGTGCCGGTGCCGCCGGTGCCGGTGCTGGTCTCGGGCAACAGGACCCGGTCGCCCTCCGCCAGCCCGGAGGTGATCTCGTACGCCTGGTCACCGGCGAGGCCGATCTCCACCCGGCGGGTCTCCTGGCCGGTCTCGGTGACCACGGTGACGGTGTGCCGGTCGCCGGTGCCGCTGACCGCGGCCGAGCTGACCAGCAACACGTCCTGGGCGGTGCCGGTGACCACGGACACGCTGACCGTCTGCCCCGGCTTCGCGCCCGTGGGCAGGTCGTCGAGGCCGACGGTCACCCCGTAGGTGACCACGTTGTTGCTGGTGGTGGCCGACGGGTCGATCGCCACCACCTTGCCGGTGGCCCGGGCGCCGGCGAGCGCGTTCCAGGTGACGGTGGCCGGCTGGCCGGTCTTGAGTCGGGTGGCGTCCGCCTCCGCGACCGCCGCGCTGACCTGGAGGTGGGTGAGGTCGGCGAGCTCCACGAAGCCCGCGGAGGTGCTCGACGTGCCACCGCTCTGCCCGGCGCCGCTGCCCTGCTGGCCGCCCGAGCTGCCGGAGCCGCCGGACGATCCGGAGCCGCCGGAGGAGCTGCCCACGGTGCCGTTGACGGCGACGACGGTGCCGGCCATCGGCGCGGTCAGTTTCGTGCCGTCGACGCCGGCCTGGGCCTCGTCGACCGCGAGCTTCGCCTGGGTCACCGCGCTCTCGGCGGACGACGTGTCGCTGTCGGCGGCGCGGGCCCGGTCCAGCGCGTCCTCGGCGGCGGCCAGGTTCGCCTCGGCCACGTTCAGCGCCCGCTCGGCGGCGGCCGGGTCCACCTTCGCCAGCAGCTGCCCCTTCTTGACCCGCTGGCCCACCCGGACCCGGATGTCAGTGACGGTGCCCGCGGTGGCGAAGCTGGCGCTGGCCGTGGTGGCGCTCTCGAGCGAGCCGTCGGCGGTGACCGTGGCGGTCACCGTCCCCCGCGACACCTGGACGGTCCGGGCGCCCCGGGCCGGTTCCGCCGGTGCGGAGCCGGCGGTCACCGAGGACCAGGCCCAGTAGCCGCCGGCGGCCAGCAGCAGTACCAGGGCGGCGTTCACCAGCACGGGAGGTCGGTGCAGGACGGCCGGCAGGCGCACTCGCATGGCCGACAGCTTCGCCCGGCCGGCTGGGAGGAGGGTTCGGGCAAGCTCAGAGCTGGCTTGGAATCGCGGCCCGCAGCCCCGTGCGCTGCCCCGGGTCGCCGCCGTCGGTGGTGGCCGGCGGGGCGGGCCGCTCGGGGGCGACGGGCAGCAGCACCCGGAAGGTGGTGCCCGAGCCCGGCGTGCTGTCCAGGTCGATGCAGCCGCCGTGGGCGTGCACGATCGAGGCCGCGATGGACAGCCCCAGTCCGGAGCCGCCGCCGTTGGCCCGGCCCCGGCTGGCGTCGGCCCGGTAGAGCCGCTCGAACACCCGGCCCGCGTGCTCCGCCGGGATCCCCGGCCCGTCGTCGTGCACCTCCAGCACGGCGAGGCCGCCGGCGGTCGGCGCGGGCGGCGGGGCGGACCGGACGGCCGGGTCGGCCGGCGGGGCGGGCAGCCGCCCGACGCGGAGGGTGACCCGGGCGTCCGGCCCGGTGTGCTGGAGTGCGTTGGCGACCAGGTTCGCCGCGACCTGACGCAGCCGGTGCTCGTCGCCGAGCACGCTCGGCGGCTCGAACGTGTCGTCCCGGTCGGCGAGGGTGGTCAGCCGGACCGGCCGGTCCGGCGTACGGGCGTGCGCGTCGCGGATGGTGTCGGCGGCGATCTCCAGTAGGTCCACCGGCCGCAGGGTGGGGATCCGCTGCTGGTCCAGCCGGGCGAGCAGGAGCAGGTCGTCGACCAGCACGCCCATCCGGGCCGCCTCGCCCTCGATCCGGCTCATCGTCTCGTCGAGCAGCGGCCCGGTCGGCGCGCCGCCGCGCCGGTACAGCTCGGCGAAGCCGCGGATGGAGGTGAGCGGGGTGCGCAGCTCGTGCGAGGCGTCCGCGACGAACTGGCGCAGCCGCCGCTCGGAGGCGGCCCGGGCGGTCATCTCGGCGGCGATCCGGTCCAGCATCAGGTTCACCGCCGCGCCCAGCCGGCCCGGCTCGGTGTGCGGGTCGGCCCCGTCGATCCGGTGGGTCAGGTCGCCCCCGGTGATGCCCGCGACGACGCCCTCCATCCGGGTCAGCGGGCGCAGGCCCAGCCGCACCACCGAGGCGGCGAGCAGGCCCAGCCCGAGCAGCACGGTGCCGGTGACCGCCGCGTCGATGAGGAGCAGCCTGTCGGCGGTGCGGTCGGCTTCCCCGAGCGACACCCCGAGGACCACGACCGCGCCGTCCCGCCCGAGCGGCACGGCCAGCAGCCGCCACTCGGCCGCGCCGTCCCCGCCGGGCACCGTGTACGGCCCTCCGGTCGCGGCTCGCCTCGTGACCTCGGCGAACGTGCCCGGATCCGGGCCGGCCGCGGTGGGTGTGCTGCTGCGCTCGGTGTCCCGGCTGCCGTCGGCGCGGTAGAGCACGACCAGCTGGTCCTGGCCCAGGCGGGCGAACCGGCCGGCCAGGCCCCGGCCGGTGCCGGACGCCGGTTCCCCGCCGGAGGTCGGGCGCGCGGACGGCTCGGCGATCGACGGCGGACCGCCGGAAAGCGTTCCCGGCCGGGGTCCGGCGCGCAACGGCCGGGCCTGGGTGGCCAGCTGGTCGTCGACCCGCTCCAGCAGGTAGCCGCGGAGCAGGATGAAACCGGCCGTGTTCGCGCCGAGCAGGGCGACCGTGGTGAGCGCACCGAGCACGAGGACCAGCCGGGAACGCAGGGTCCAGCGCGCCCACGGGCGCAGCCCCCGCAGCCGGCGGTTCACTCGTCCCCGTGCGGCAGCCGCAGGGTGTAGCCCACGCCACGGACGGTGTGGATGAGCGGCGGCCCGAGCACGTCGATCTTGCGGCGCAGGTAGTAGACGTACGACTCGACGATCCGCCCGTCGCCGCCGAAGTCGTAGTGCCACACCCGGTCCAGGATCTGCGCCTTGCTCACCACCCGGCCGGCGTTGAGCAGCAGGTAGCGCAGCAGGCGGAACTCGGTCGGTGACAGCTCCACCGGCTGGCCGGCGCGGCGTACCTGGTGCGCGTTGTCGTCGAGTTCCAGGTCGGCGTAGCGCAGGGTGGGGTTCTCCTCCGGCGCGGCCGGCGTCTCCGGCCGGCTGCGGCGCAGGATGGCCCGGATCCGCAGCACCACCTCTTCGAGGCTGAACGGCTTGGCGACGTAGTCGTCGGCGCCGACGACGAGCCCGGTCACCCGGTCCTCCACGCTGTCGCGGGCGGTGAGGAAGAGCACCGGCACCGGCCGGCCGGCCGCGCGCAACCGCCGGGCCACCTCGAACCCGTCGAGGTCGGGCAGCATCACGTCGAGGACGACCAGGTGTGGGTCGAACTCCTCGACGCAGGCCAGTGCGGCCCGGCCGGTGGCGGCCACCCGGGTGTCGTACGCGACCAGGCGCAGCGTGGCGGCGAGCAGCGCGGAGATGTTCGGCTCGTCGTCGACCACCAGCACCCGGGCGGTGCCGGTGGAGCCGTCGAGGGCCGGGGACGGGCCGTCGCCCGGCGGCCGGAGGATGTCGGTTCGCACCGGCATTACCTACCGGATCCGCCTCGGCGCGGCCTGTGGGGAACCTGTGTGCCAGCTGTCACCACGACCGCAGGACCAGGTCACCGGCGGCCAGCCCGCTGGTGACCTCGGTGTACTGGTCACCGCGCAGCCCGATGGTGACGGTGCGCGACTCCCCGGCGCCGAGCCGCACGGTGCCCCGGCCGTCGGTCACGTCGTGCAGGGCGGTGGACGGCACGCGCAGCGCGTCGGCGACGGAGCCGGTCCGTACCGTCACCGCCGCGGTCTGCCCCAGCAGCAGGTGCTCCGGGGCGTCGGTGAACGAGAGCAGCACGCCGTAGCGGACCATGTTGCCGTCCGCGGTGCCGACGGGGTCCACCTGCACGACGGTCGCCGGGAACGTGCGGCCCGGCTGGTCGGCGAGGCCCACCGTGGCGTGCTGACCGACGGCGACGGCGGCGGCGTCCGCCTCCGGGAACTTCGCCCCGACCTGCATGGCGAAGGTGTCGGCCAGGGTGATGAAGGTGGCGCCGCGGCCGACCTTGGTGCCCACCTTCCCGGCGACGGTCAGCACGGTGCCGCGGATCGGCGCGGTGATCTCCGTGCCGGACTGCGCGCCCTCCGCCTCGGTGAGCACGGTCTCCGCCTGGTTGACCTTGCGCTCCGCGTCGAGGATCGGGTCGCCGCCACCGCCCCGGGACCCGCCGGAGCAGGTGGTGGCGCCGGTGGCTGGCCGGTCCTGGGGAGGCAGGGCGCCGCCGGTGGAGGTGGGGGCGGGGCGGGTGGCGGCGGGCTGGGAGGCGGAGGCGGCCGGCGAAGCGCTGGCGGAGGCGGAGCCGGACGGGGTGGGAGTCGGGGTCGGGGTCGCGCTGGTGTGTGGTGGGGGCCAGGCGACCGGCTGAACGGCGCCGGTCGCGCAGTTCGTCGCGGCGCCGGTCGACTCCCGCGCCTGGGAGAGCGCGTCCTGCGCGTCGGCCAACTCCTGCCGGGCCTGCTCGACCGCGTCCGCCGCCGCGGCGGCGTCGGCGTCGGAGAGCGTGGCGAGCTGCTGACCGGCCTGCACCACGGTGCCGGGCCGGACGGCGACCTTGGCCACCGTGCCCGCGAGGGCGAAGCCCAGCGCCCGGGTGGTCGCCGGCTGGACCGTACCGGTGGTGGCGACGTCGACCTCGACGGCGCCCCGGTCGACCGCGACGGTGACCGGCCGGGCCGGCGCCTCGCCCGCGTCGGTGCGTAGCGCCACGGCGCCGGCGGCGCCGAGCGCGAGCACGCCGGCGGCGACGGCGGCACCCCAGCGGACCCGCCGGACACGCCACAGTCGGGTCAGGCCGTTTCCCATGACGGGTCAGTCTGCGGCCCGCTCCTCTCCACGGGCTCGGTCCCAGCTCGGAGTTGCCTCAAAGCGGCGGCCCGCCGGCAGCTCGGCCCGGTGTCCGCCGGGGGAGGCTCCGAGGCAACTCCCAGTCCGGTCCGAGGCGGCCCGGAGCTGCGGCCGGTTACCTGGGCGGGTCCCGGAACCGGCCGAGGAGTTTCCGTGTCGAAGACTGGAAAGGGTCGCCTGCTGGCGGCCGTGCTGACCGCCGCCGCCTCGGTGCTGCTGGCCGCCTGCGGCTCGAACGGCACCCCCACCACGGCGGCCGAGGGCGGGCAGGGCGACAACGCCTTCGCGGCGTACCAGACCTGCCTGCGCGAGCACGGCGTGACCCTGCCGTCCGCCGACCCGTCCCGTTCCCGTGGGGCCCGCCCGTCGGGCTTTCCGTCCGGCTTCCCGACCGCCCGCCCGTCCGGCTTCCCCACGGCGCGGCCGTCCGGGTTCCCGCGGCCGTCCGGGTCCGGTGGGCCGGGCCGCGGGTTCCCCGGGATGGGCCGCCCGGACGGTGTCGACGAGGCCACCTGGCAGAAGGCGCAGGAGGCGTGTTCGTCGCTGCGACCGAGCGGGCGGCCCGGCCGGCGGGGCGGGCCCGAGGGTTCGGCCGCGCCGGGCGGCGGGCAGGACGACGGGCGGCAGACCGCCTACCGCACCTGCCTCGGCGGACGCGGGGTCGACCTCGACAAGATCGACGCATCCGACGCGAAGACGAAGGCGGCCCTGACCGCGTGCGCGGCGGTGAGCCCGGCGCCGGCCAACTGAGGCGGCCCGGTCATCCGGTGACGACGTCGCGCCGGTTGACGGCCGCGACACCGGCGAGGGACAGCGTGACGCCCAGCCCGAGCAGGATCAGCAGCGCCCCGCCGTCCGGCTGCGGACCGGCGATGTCCGGCACGTGCCGGAAGAAGCCGAGGTCCTGCACCCGCCGCGGCACGTCGAGCAGGTCGCCGAGCAGCGCCAGGCCGGCGTTCGCGACGAGCGGCAGCCAGGCGAGGCCGGCCAGCCGCGTGCTGATCCCGACCAGCAGGACGGCGCAGCCCGCCGTCGCGACCGCCGCCGGCCACTGCCCGACGGAGTAGGCGAACGCCCGCGCCGCGATGTCGTCGCCCTCGATGGCGACCGGTGTGATCAACGCACCGAGCAGCCCGGTGGCCGCCAGGATCACCGCGCAGCCGGCGACGGTGACGGCGAACTGGGCGGCCAGCGGCGCCCACCGGCGTACGCCGGCGGCCAGCACGACGTCGGTCAGCCCGGCCCGCTCGGCGTGCGCGCCGGCCAGCACCGACAGCACCGCGTACCCGCAGACCACGATGCCCACGACGGTGCCGGAGTAGGCCAGGTAGCCGGCGGCGGCGTCGCCGGCGCCGAGCTGGGCGCCGAGGAACCCGCCGATGTCGCCGTCGCGGCGCTGCGCGACGACGCCGGAGCCCATCGCGGAGAAGAGGGTGCCGATGGCCGCGACGGCCACGGTCCAGGCGAGCAGCGACGCCCGGCCGAGCCGCGCGGCGAGCCCGACCGTGCCGCGCAGCCGCAGCCGGCCGGGCCGGGTGTGCCGGCGGCGCAGCAGCCCGGCCCCGAACTCGCGCCGGGCGGACAGCAGCCCGGCCAGCCCGGCCAGCGCCGCCGCGCCGAGCGCGGCGGGCAGGAGCGCCCACCAGCGGTCACCGGTGTACGGCTGGACCGCCGCCCGCAGCCCCAGCGGGGTGAACCAGTTCAAGGTCCCGACCTGCCGCACGTCGGCGACCGCCCGGAGGGCGAACGCGGCGCCCACCGCGGCGAGGCCGAGCAGCCGCGCCTGCCCGGCCGACGCCGCCACCTGCGCCAGCCCGGCGGTGAGGGCGCTGACGAGCAGGAACGTCAGCCCGACGACCGCGCCGAGCGCCACCGACCCGGGCCAGGTGATCCCGTCCACGTGCCCGGCGGCGAGGCCCGGGACGGCGGCGCAGCCGACGGTGAGCACGGTCGCGACGCCGGCCAGCACGGTCGACGCGCTGCGCAGCGGCTGGTGCGGCGCGACGCCGCAGCCGCGGACCAGTTCGAGGCTGCCGTCGTCCTCGGCGGCCCGGGTGAGCGACACCGTCACCAGCACGGCCAGCACGGCGGCCAGGATGGTGACGAAGGCGCCCATCTCCCAGGCGAACAGCTGCGCGGGTGTGCCCGGCTCGGGCAGCCGGCCGTAGAGCAGCGTCGTGGCCGGGTTGTGCCGGGCGAGTTCGGCGGCCGTGCGGCGCTGCCCGTCGGTGGCGTAGGTGTGCTGGTAGCTCCACACGGTGCCGCCGAGCCCGACCAGCAGGAGCAGCCACGACCCGAGCAGCAGCCGGTGCCGGCGCAGCAGCAGGCGGGTGAGGGTCATCGCGCCGCCACCGCGTAGTGCCGCAGGAACAGGTCCTCCAGCCGGGCCGGGGTGCAGGTGATGTCCTCGGCCTCCGCGTCGGCGAGCACCCCGAGCACCGCCGGCACCCGGTCGCGCGGCACGCTGAGCCGCAGCACGCCGGCCTCGTGCCGGACGTCGACCCCGAGCTGTCGCAGCCGGTCGGCGACGACGTCGGCGTGTTCGGCCCCGGGCCGGGCGGTGATCGTGGAGGCGGCGAGGTGACGCAGGTCGGCCAGCCGGCCGGCCTCCACCAGCCGGCCGTCCTTGACGATGGTCACCACCTCGCACAGCTCCTCGACCTCGGCGAGGATGTGGCTGGACAGCAGGACGGTCCGCCCGGCGGCGGCCGCCTCGCGCACGCAGCGCCGGAACAGCTCCTCCATCAGCGGGTCGAGCCCGGAGGTGGGCTCGTCGAGCAGCAGCAGGTCGGTACGCGCGGCGAATGCGGCGACCAGCGCCACCTTCTGCCGGTTGCCCTTGGAGTAGGTGCCGACCCGGCGGTGGGTGTCGAGGGCGAAGTCGTCGACGAGGCGGCGTTCGGCCCGGGTGTCCCGGCTGCCCCGCAGGCCGGCGAGGGCGTCGAGCACCTCCTGGCCGGTGAGGTTCGGCCAGAGGGAGACGTCGCCGGGGACGTAGGAGATCCGCCGGGTCACCTCGGCGGCGTGACCGGCCGGGTCGAGCCCGAGGACCCGGACGTGGCCGGCGGTCGCCCGGTACAGGCCGAGCAGGACACGGATCACGGTCGATTTGCCCGCGCCGTTGGGCCCCAGGAACCCGTGTACGGTGCCCGCGGCGACGTCCAGGTCGAGACCGTCGACCGCGGTGAACGTCCCGAACCGCTTCACCAGGCCCGCGACGTGGATGGCCGGTTCTGTCACTCTGCTCGTCCCTTCTCGATGACGGCGATCAGCGCGTCGGCGATGGCGCGGTGCAGCCGGCGCTGGCGCGGGTCGGCGAGCCGCACGTAGAGATCGGCGGCCCGGCGGGCCACGTCCAGGTCCAGTGACCGCACGATGCCGGGCAGTTCAGTCCCCAGTTGCCGGCTGAGGCGGTCGACCACGCCGTCGGCGATCCGCGCGATCTCCCGCTCGTCGAGCAGTTCGAGACGTTCGGCCCGCTCGGCGATCCGCTGGAACAGGTCGAGGCTCTCGGCGAGCCCCGCGTCGGTGAGCCCGGCATAGACGATCGCCGACTCCGCCGGCATGTCACCCCGGTAGAAGGCCAGCTCCATGAAGTCGCGTTCCCGGCGGATCACCCGCCGCGCCTTCTCGTCGGTGGCGCGCGCCGCCATCTGGTCGTAGAAGCGCGCGATGACGGGCGGCATCGGCGACAGCTGGCCGCCCCGTTCGACGCCCGCGATCAGCCCGGTGAGGCGCTCACGCTGGGCGTACAGTTCGGCGAGCTGCTCGTCGAGCGCCGCGACGCCGGCCCGCAGGTCGGCCAGGGCCGACTCCCGGCCCGCGTCGTCCGCGCGCGACCCGGCCGCGGCCTGACCGTCGAGCATCGTGGCGATGGTGGCCAGCGGGATCCCAGCCTGGCCGAGCCAGCGCACCCGCACGAGCCGGGCGAGATGCGTCATGTCGTAGTCGCGGGCCCCGTCCCGTCGCGCCGGGACGGGCAGCAGGCCGATCTGGTGGTAGTACCGGATCGTGCGGACGGTGGTGCCGGTCAGAGCGGCGAGCTCCTTGATGCGCACCCGGCCAGTGTCGACTGTGACGTGACGTCACAGTCAAGCCCCGGCGGGGGCGGCTCGGCGTCCGGCCCGCGCGGTCAGTGGGGGCGGTGTGCGGCCAGGTGGGCCAGGACCGTCTGGTTGGCCTCCCAGCCGTCCGGGAACTTCACCGGCGCGTCCAGGTGTACCCGCTCGGTCGACGGGTGGGCGTCCAGCAGCTCCGGGATCCCGGCCCGCGCCACCACCAGGCACGCGTGCCGGTGCCGCGACGCCAGCACGCACAGCCGCCCCGACTCCAGGTGGAACGCGGTGGCGTCGCGCCGCCCGGACAGCGGGTGCAGCACGATCGTCACGTCGTACTCCCGGCCCTGCAGGCGGTTGGCGGTGTCCACGGTGATGCCGGCGCCGGCCGCGCCGAGCTGCGACCGGATCGCCGCCGCCTGGTCGCGGTGCGCGGCGCCGACGGCGATCCGGTCCGCGGTCACCGGCGCGCCGCCGGGGGCCTGCTCGGAGACGGCGACCGCGCCGCGCCGCAGCACCCGCAGCGCCAGTTCCGCGCAGGCCGCCGCGGCCTCTGAGTCGGTACGCAGGGTGTGCCGGGCCGGCAGCTCGTACAGCCCCCAGCCGGTGCTCGCCGCGACGTCGACGGTCGCGTCGATCGCATCCCCGGGCCCGGCCCCGGTGAACGTCAACGCCCGGTCGGCCGGCCCGGTGCCGGCCCGGAACCCGGTGAACGGGTAGAACGCCGCCGCGACCACCGGCGCCGCCGTCGCGGGCAGCCGCCACGACACCGGCAGCCGGTGTACGGGCAGCTCGGGGTTGTGCCGCAGCAGGGTGGCCACCGCCGACTGCATCGGGTCCCAGGTCAGCCCGGTCCAGCGGGCGGTCTCGACGGTGGAGAACGGGTCGAGCTGGCCGGGATCGCCGACGAACAGCGCCCGCTCGAACCGTCCGGCCACGCGCAGCAGGGCGTCCGAGCGCATCTGGTACGCCTCGTCGACGATCGCCCACGGCCAGGTGCCCTCGGGGACCGTGGCCCACTTGGCGGCCGTACCGATGACGACGGCCGGACCGCCGAGGTCGGCGACCTTCGCGGCGACCCGGACGGTGGCGTGCTCCCTCACCCGGTCCGACGGCCGGTAGTCGGTCGCGGAGAGCCGGCCGATGCGCAGCTCGGGGGCCTTGCGGGCGAGCCGGTCGATGAGGTCGTCGACCTGCTCGTTGGTCTGCGCGACGATGATCAGCGGGTCGCCGGTGGCGGCGAGTTCGGTGGCGGCGCGGACCACGAGGGTGGACTTGCCGGCGCCGGGTGGGGAGTCGACGACGACGCCCCGGTGGTCGCCGGCGCGCAGGTCGGCCAGCACGGCGGTGATCACCCGTTCCGCCTCGACGGCGGGCGGCACCTGGATCCCGGTGCGCATCGACGCCACCTCCCCGAACGTGTGTCCTCGGGACCCTACCCGGCCGTCTGCCCGGTCGAACCGGCCGCCGGGACCGGCCCGGCTCAGGCGAAGTCGAACACGAGCGGGAAGGCGAGGACGACCGTCCAGGCCCACGCTGCGTACACGATCATGTAGCGGGTCTGCCAGCGTTCCAGCCGGGCGAAGGGCATGCGGCCACGCACGAAGCCGAGGAACAGCCATGCCGACCACGCCAGGTTGGTGAGCAGGATGAGGTTCTCGCCCAGAGCCGCCGTCTTGTTGGGGCTGAAGCCGAATTCGGTGATCCGACCGGTGATCGCCAGCAGCACCATGACGTCGATGATCAGAGCGCTGACGACCAGCGCGAGCTGCAGACGGTCGAACAGGCCGGGCCGGGCCGTGAGGTCGCGGGCGGAGATGGCGTACAACAGCAGGCCCAGCACGACGACGAGCAGCAGGTCGAAGAGGATGAGCACGTCGCGCTCGACGTGAATGCCGCTGGTGGTCCAGATGATGGCGACCAGGAAGGCCAGCAGTGTGGCCGCGAACAGCGGCGTGAAGACGCGGGTCAGCACCGGTGCCATGTTCTCGATGACGCTCTGCTTGGCCTCCACCAGCCAGGCCGCCACGACGACCGCGGCCATCGCGCCGCACGGCAGCAGCCACGATCCGATGAATTCCTCGGCGTCGACCCCGATGGCGCGGAAGGTGCCGGCCGTGAAGGCCGTGAGCACGCCGCCGCCCAGCCCGAGGAGGGCGAAGTAGATCAGCCACTCCCCGGTGAACCGGATGAAGTCCATCCGCCGCCGGCCGGAACGCCAGTCCCCGCCCATGTAGGCGACGCCGACCAACAGCCACAACGCGATCGGCAGGTGGATCGCCGTGAGCGTGCTGCTCTGCGAGTCGTCGGCCAGCGGATACGCGTTCGCGGCGACCGCGCCGATGACGAACAGCGACGCGAGCACCCCGATGACGCGCGGGCCGAGCCGGCGTTGCCAGGCGAAGTACGCGGCCAGCGCCGGCAGCGCGAAGAGGCTGAAGTTGCGCTGGTAGAAGGCGACGTCGTCGTCCGCTGACAGGTCGAACCCGAACCAGCCCGGCACCTTGATCGCGAGCGCCGCGACGGCCGCGCACAGCACCATGACCGGCAGCTCGCGCCGGGACCGGGCGGCGGTGGCCGCGTCCGGCTCCCCCGGCAGCACGAGCTGCTTCCACAGCCGCTCGGAATGCTCGCGGGCGAACTCCCGCGACAGCTCGTCGAGGCTGCCCATGCGTTTGACGGCGATGAGGAACGCCTCGTCGTCTCGCAGGCCGCCCTCGGTCAGCTCGGTGATCCGGCTGCGGAGGTGGTCTTCCAGCTCCTCGGCGTCGGTGTGGTGCAGCTCCCGGCGGCGGTGCATGTAGGCCCGCCACTCGGCGATCTGGCCCTCCAGATCGTGGTCGCGGTCGACGGTCATCGCCCTGCCTCCCAGACCGGTGCCGGGATCGGCTTGATGGACTGGGCCGTGGTCCAGATGCCCCGCAGGGCGTCGACGACGGTGGCCCACTGCCGGCGCTGCTCGGCGAGCTCGACCCGGCCCTGGTCGGTGATGCGGTAGTACTTGCGGCGGCGTCCCCCGGGCGGGGTCTCCCAGGCCGACTCGACGTGGCCGAGCCGCTCCAGGCGGTGCAGCAGCGGGTAGAGCAGGCCGTCGGTCCACTCCAGCTGCCCGTCCGACAGCTCGTTGACCTGCTTGAGGATGGCGTAGCCGTAGCTCTCGCCCTCGGCGAGGATCCCCAGCACGAGCGGGGTCGCCGAAGCGGCGACCAGATCCTTGGTGATGCGCATGTAACCACCCCAACCCTAGAACTGCAATGCATAGTAGTTCTAGGGTTGGTGTCGGCGCAATCCCGGAGCTAACGGGGTCCCATGTCGGCGGGGAAGCGTTCGTGGCCCAGCACGGCGAGCAGCTGCAGCTTCTCGTGGCCCTCGCTGCGCGGCGGCGCGGTGAGCACGAGCAGCGCCTGGGACTGGTCCTCGGTGAACAGCGCCTGGCAGTCCAGCTCGATCGGGCCGAGCTCGGGGTGGACGAGCGTCTTGTGGTCGGCGAAGCGCTGGGCGACCTCGTGCCGCTCCCACAGCTCGGCGAACTCCGGGCTCAGCTTCTGCAGGGTGCGCACCAGCTCACCGGCGCGCGACCGGGGGCCCATCGACCCGTACGCGGCGCGCAGGTTGGCGACCTGGGCGCGGCTCTGCCGGTCGCGGTCGTCCTCCGGGTAGCGCAGCCGCTCGGCGGGGTCGGTGAACCAGCGGTAGATCTCGCTGCGGGCCAGGCCCGTGTAGCCGGACCTGTCGCCGAACAGGGCCTCGGCCAGCCGGTTCTGCACCAGGACCTCGCCGAGGTTGGACAGGATGAGCGCCGGGGTGTCGTCGAGCCGGTCCAGCACCCGCAGCAACGCCGGGGCGACGTGCGTCGCCGTGGACACCGACGCCGGGGCGTTGTGCCCCGCCACCCGGAACAGGTAGTCCCGCTCGTGGGCCGTCAGCCGCAGCGCCCGGGCGAGCGAGGCGAGCATCTGCGGGCTCGGCTGCGGGCCGCGCTGCTGTTCGAGGCGGGTGTAGTAGTCGGTCGACATGGCGGCGAGGGCGGCGACCTCCTCCCGCCGCAGGCCCGGCGCGCGCCGGCGGGCACCCGCCGCCAGACCGACGTCCCCGGGCTGCAGCGCCTCGCGACGGCGGCGCAGGAAATCGGCCAGTTCTGCACGGTCCATGGCCCCAGTATCCGCCGGTCACGCGGGCCAACCAGGGATCGCGGATCCCCCGACAAGCGATCTCTGCCCCCGGCACCCGGCCACCGGCCATGCTCGGGACATGAACATCTCCGGGAACACCATCTTCATCCCCGGCTCGACGACCGGGATCGGCCTCGCCCTCGCCCTGGAGCTGCGGGCCAAGGGCAACACGGTCATCGTCGGCGGGCGGCGCACCGACCTGCTCGAGCAGATCGCCGCGGAGCACCCCGACATCGACACCGTGGCGATCGACACGACGAGCGCCGTGAGCATCGAGACCGCCGCGAAGGAGGTGCTGGCGAAGCACCCCGACCTCAACGTGCTGGTCACGATGGCCGGCATCATGCGCGTCGAGGACTGGCACCAGCCCGACACCTTCCTCGCCTCGGCCGAGTCGATCATCACGACCAACGTGCTCGGCCCGATCCGCCTCATCGCCGCGTTCGTCGAGCACCTGCGGGCACAGCCGGACGCCACGATCATGACGGTCTCCTCCGGTCTCGCGTTCGCGCCGTTGAAGGTCACCCCGAGCTACAACGCCTCGAAGGCCGCGATCCACATGCTCAGCGAGTCGATCCGGCTGCAGCTCGCCGACACCAGCGTGAAGGTCGTGGAGCTGGAGCCGCCGGCCGTGCGCACCGCGCTGCTGCCCGGCCAGGAGACCAGCGAGTTCGCCATGCCGCTCGACGAGTTCGTGGCGGAGGTGGTCGGGCTGATCGAGGCGCAGCCCGACGCGAAGGAGATCCAGGTCGAGCGGGTGAAGTTCCTCCGGTACGGCGAGGCGCGCGGCGACTACGACCAGGTCGTGGCGACCCTCAACCGGGCCGACCCGCACGGCAAGTAGGAGTCGTACCCTGGCCGGACGTGACGTAGGGAACAACCTTCGGCCGGCCGACCCGGCCGGCCAACGTAGGCTGACTAGCTTGGAGGCTCCAGGGAGTCGCCCCCGACCCACCTCAGGCCTCGCGCACCGCATCGGGGTCTTCGTGCACTACCGCCAGGGAGGGCGCATGCAGTCGCGCACCGATCTCATCGAGGACCTGATGGGGCGCTTTCCCCACGTGCCGAAAGAGGCGGTCATCAAGGAGGACCTGCTGCGTGGTGGCCTGGCCTTCGACGACTCGGCGTTGACCGACAACGAGAGCGGGGCGGTCAAGCCCAAGTCGTACTTCATCTTCTCCTTCGACCACCGGACCCTGCCGGACCTGGGCACCGCCGCGCTGCGCCGGCCGCCGGAGGAGATCGTGCTCACCGGCGGCCCGTACGGGCTGCGCCGCACGGTCGTCTCCGTCCGCACCAATCCCGACTCGCCGTACCGCGTCAAGGACGACGGCGACGGCCGGCTGCGGTTGTTCCTGGACGGCCGGCCGGTCGCCGACGTCGGGCTGCCCCCGATGCCGGACTACTACCGGCACACCCTCGCGAACGGGAAGTCGGTGATGGAGGTGGCGCCGACGATCCAGTGGGGCTACCTCATCTACCTGACCGTGTTCCGGGTCTGCCAGTACTTCGGCGCCAAGGAGGAGTGCCAGTACTGCGACATCAACCACAACTGGCGTCAGCACAAGCAGGCCGGCCGCCCGTACACCGGGGTCAAGCCCGTCGATGAGGTGCTGGAGGCGCTGGAGATCATCGACCGGCACGACACCACGGGCGCGTCGCAGGCCTACACCCTGACCGGCGGCAGCATCACGTCGAAGGTCGACGGGCTGGCCGAGGCCGACTTCTACGGCCGGTACGCCCAGGCGATCGAGGAGCGGTTCCCGGGCCGGTGGATCGGCAAGGTGGTCGCCCAGGCGCTGCCCCGGGCCGACGTGCAGCGGTTCCACGACTACGGCATCCGGATCTACCACCCCAACTACGAGGTGTGGGACAAGCGGCTGTTCGAGCTCTACTGCCCCGGCAAGGAGCGGTACGTGGGCCGGGAGGAGTGGCACCGGCGGATCCTCGACTCCGCGGAGGTCTTCGGGCCGCGTAACGTCATCCCGAACTTCGTCGCCGGCGTCGAGATGGCTGCCCCGTACGGCTTCACCAGCGTGGACGAGGCGATCGACTCGACCACCGAGGGCCTGCGGTACTTCATGTCCCGCGGCATCACCCCACGGTTCACCACCTGGTGCCCCGAGCCGACCACCCCGCTCGGCCGGACCAACCCGCAGGGCGCGCCGCTGGAATACCACATCCGGCTGCTGGAGGCCTACGCCGCGACCATGAAGGCCAACGGCCTGTCCAGCCCGCCCGGGTACGGCCCGGCCGGCCCAGGCCGAGCGGTCTTCTCGGTCAGCTCGTTCATGGACAGCCTGCCCGCCGAACCGGAACCGGCGTCGTAACGGGCCTGCTGCTCGGGGCTGCCGCCGGGTCCACCCGGTCGGCTCGCCGGGATTGCCGGCCGTTTTCCGTGCCGGGGTGTTGCCCGTCGCGGTTCAGCGGGTGAGCGCTGCGAGGAAGTCGTCGACGAGTCGGGTCTGCCTCGCGGCCGGCAGCCGCTCGGGGTCGAACAGCGCCTGGACCACCAGGCCGTGGGTGAACGCCAACACGGTCGTCGCGAGCCTGCCCGGGTCACCGTCGGGAAGCTCGCCCAGCCGTTGGGCCTCCTCGATGGCGGTGCGCAGGCCTGCCCGGATGCGCTCGTAGCGGAGACCTTGGGCGGCGAACAGGTCGGGGTCGGAGAGGGCGACGTCCCAGGAGCCGACCCAGATCCGGTTCATCGCCGCCGCGTCGGGGGTCAGCGGGAGGATGTTGAGGATCTGCGTGCGCAGTGCGGCCAGTCCGGGCGCGGGGGCGGCTTGCCGGGGGCGCTGCGCGGTGCGTACCTCGAGGATGTCGAGGGCGTGGGCGATCAGTTCGCGCTTGCCCGCGAAGTAGTGGGTGACGAGTCCGGTCGAGGAGCCGAGGGCCGCCGCGACGGCGCGCATGGTGAGACCGCCGAAGCCGTGCTCGGCCAGGACCTGCCAGACCGCCTCCGAGACGTCCTGGCGGCGGGAGTCGTGGTCGGTTCGTGCGGGGGTCATGGCCTGTTAGCGTACATGCCAAACGTTTGTTATGTACGGAGGCTGTGATGATCGCGCTGCCCCTCGCCCCCTCGGCCATGCTGCGCCCGCTCGAGCCGGGGCACGCCGAGGAGTTCCTCGCCCACCTGGACCGGGCGCGCGAGCACATCGCGCCGTGGGTCTCGCCCGCGTTCGTCGCCCGCGACGTCGGCGAGGCCCGCGCGGTGCTGCGGCGTTACGCGGACAAGCGGGCTCAGGACAGCGGCGGCATCTGGGGCATCTGGCTGGACGGCTGCCTGGTCGGCGGCGTCATGTTCGTTTCCTTCGACACCGCGCTGGGTGTCTGTGAAGCGGGCTGCTGGCTGGAGCCCGGCGCGCAGGGCCAGGGCCTGATCACCCGCGCCGCGGGACAGATCATCGACTGGGCCGTCGAGGAACGCGGCATTGCTCGAGTCGAGTGGCGCACCAAGTCGCGCAACGCGCGCAGCATCGCGGTCGCGCAGCGGCTGGGCATGAGTCGCGACGGAACGCTGCGTCAGGTCCACCCGGACGGGGAGGGCGGACGGACCGATCTCGAGATCTGGTCCGTGCTGGCCGACGAGTGGCGGGCCCGCCGCGCCGGCCGACCGGGCCCTGCCACCACCAGGGGCATCAGGTCCGCTGAGGTGAAGGCCGAACTCGACGGCCTGATGGCCACCTTCCTGGGCGCCTTCGCCAACCCGGGTGGCACCAGGCCGGGCGTCGAGGCCATCGAAGAGGTGTTCATCCCCGAAGGGATGATCATCAGCAACGCCGACGCGACCCCGGTGATCTACGATCTGCGCCGGTTCGTCGAACCTCGCGAGAAGATCCTCACCGACGGGACGCTGACCGAGTTCCGGGAATGGGAAACCTCGGAGACCACCGAGATCTACGGCTCGATCGCGCACCGGTTCAGCGAGTACCGCAAGTCGGGCTACCTCAACGGCGAATGGTTCGAGGGCCGGGGCATGAAGACGACCCAGTTCGTCAGAACCCCGTCGGGTTGGAAGATGAGTTCCCTGGCCTGGGACGACGAGCCGGCCCTCGGGCAGGCCACGGTAGGTGCCTGAGAGACCAGGGGTCCGGGCAGGACCTGTTGGTCCTGCCCGGGCCCCCTCTTGTCAGCGGTGCGTGCCGCGGGTGTTCAGCACGATGGCCGTGGTGATCAGCCCGGCGCCGATGAGCCCGGTCGCGCTCAGGCGATCGCCGAGGAACAGGATGGCCAGGACGGTGGCGACGAGCGGTTCCAGCAGCGCGATCAACGCTGCCGTGCTGGCCGGGGTGGTACGCAGGCCCCGGAAGTACAGGGCGTACGCGATCGCGGTGGGTACGGTGCCCAGCAGGAGCAGCAGCCCCACGGACGCCGGGGTCGGGACGAAGTCCATGCCGGATGTCACCATGGCCGCGGCGGCGAGCACGGCACCGCCGATCGCGAAGCTCACGCCGGTCCCAGTGAGATCGTCGAGACCGGCGACGGGCCGGGTGCCGATGAGTGTCATCGTGGCGAAGCCGGCTGCCGACAGCAGCGCCAGTCCGGCTCCGGCGAGCAGGCTCGTGGCGGTGATGCCGCCGGACGGGGTGCCGACGAGCAGCGCCAGCCCGCCCACGGCCAGCGCCATCGTGGCGAGCATCGACGCGCTGACCCGCCGCCGTCCGGCGACCCATTCGGCGGACAGGACCAGGGCGGGTGAGGCGCCGATGGTGAGCAGGGTGGCGAGGCTGACATTGGTCAGTGACACCGCGGCGAAGAAGCAGGCCTGGAAGAGCGCGGCGAGCGCCCCGTTCACAACCATCCGGGCCCAGGCGCGCCGGCCGCGGGGCAGCGGTTTCCGGGCCGCGCAGGGCCAGGTGATGACGAGCAGGCCGCCGGCGGCGAGCCGGTAGGCCGCCACTGCCAGCGGTGACAGCCCCGTTTCGTGGGCGAGGAGGCTGCCGGTGGGGCCACCGGTGCCCCACAGCACGCCTGCGAGGACAAGCGACCACAGGCCGGTGGCGGAGCGTCGGGCGGCGGCCACCGGTTGTTCGGAGACAAGCATGAAGAAATCGCTCCTGCGACGAGAGGAATGGGGTCGCGGAAGCGGGGCGTACCGAACTCAGCGATGCACGGACCGCGCGCCCAGCCGGGACAGGCTGGCCACGGTGAGTAGAGGCGCCCCGCTCAGGAGCGCGGCGGGGTGATGATGTCGAAGGCCCGGCCCATGATCCGATCCTAACCACGGCCGGCGGGCGACCCGAACCCGTTTCCCGAGCCGACGCTTTCTCCGCTGCTCGTCACGAGCGACCCGTCTGGCGGCCCGGGGCCAGGGCAGCCAGGGCCGATGCCGGCTGTGCGGGGCAACACACCGCCGGGTCATCACATGCCGGACCGGTACTTCGTCCAGAGGGGTGAGACCTGCAGAAGGGAACCGCAACCATGAGAGTTCTGCTCGCGGGCGCCTCGGGCGCCGTCGGTAGGCCGCTCACCCGCCAGCTCATCGCCGCCGGCCACGAGGTGGTCGGCATCAGCCGCAGCCAGACCAACGCCGAGCGGCTGCGCAACGCCGGCGCCGAGGCCGTGGTGGCCGACGTGATGGACCGCGAGAAGCTGCTCGCCGCCGTGAGGGGCGTGCGGGCCGACACGGTCATCCACGAGTTGACCGCGTTGGGCACCACGAACATGCGGGAGGCGCTTCAGGGCACGAACAACCTGCGTACCACCGGAACGACCAACCTCCTCGCGGCCGCCCGGGCGGTCGGCGCCCACCGCTTCCTCACCCAGTCGATCGTGCTCGGGTACGGCTACCGCGACCACGGCCCGCACGTGATCACCGAGGACGCTGCGTTCGGCGAACCCGTGGGCGGCAAGCTCGGAGACGCCGTCGCAGCCATGCGATCCGCCGAGGAGCAGGTGTTCTCGGCCGACGAGATGGAGGGCATCGCGCTGCGCTACGGATTCTTCTACGGCCAGGACAGCATGACCGACATGATGGTCAACCTGCTGCGCAAGCGCCGGTTGCCGGTGCCCTCGTCGGGCGGCTTCGCCAACTTCATCTACCTGGAGGACGCCGCGGCGGCGACCGTGGCCGCCTTGGAGAAGGGGCGCGCCGGACAGGCGTACAACATCGTCGACGACGAGCCGGTGCGCTGGGGGGACTACCTGGACACGCTCGCGTCCGGACTCGGCGCGCGCCGGCCGTGGCGGGTCCCGAGCTGGATGCTGCGGGCCATCCCGTACGCCCACGCGATGATGACCACCTCGATGCGCGTCTCCAACGCCAAGGCCAAGCGCGAGCTGGGCTGGGCTCCGGCGGTGCCGACCTACCGCGAGGGCATCCCGCTGGTCGCGAAGGCGAGCCGCTGACCCTTCGGTGGGCTGACAGCTTCAGGCCACAGTGGCTGGACAGCGTGAGTATACCGAGTATGATACCCGGTATACTCACGCTGGGTGGTGGACCATGAGCATTCGCCATGCGCTGCTGGCACTACTGACCGAGGGATCGAAGTACGGCCTGCAACTACGGCAGGAGTTCGAGGCCCGCACGGGTGAGGTCTGGCCGCTCAACGTCGGGCAGGTCTACACCACGCTGCAGCGCCTCGAACGCGAAGGGCACGTCGAGTCGGACGAGGCCGGGCGTGACGGCGCGCAGCGACGGTTCCGGATCACCGCCGACGGCCAGCGCGAACTGGACCGGTGGTTGCGCACCCCGCCCGGCGCCACGCCCCCACCGCGCGACGAACTCGTCATCAAAGTGCAGGTGGCGGTGCGCATGCCCGGTGTCGACGTACGGGAGATCCTCCAGGTCCACCGCCGGCGTCTGGTCGAGGAGATGCAGCGGTACACCCACCTGAAGGCCGAGGCGGACCCGGACGACATCGCGCTGGGTCTCGTCGTGGACGCGGAGTTGTTCCGGCTCGAATCGGTGGTCCGCTGGCTCGACGCGGCCGATGCCCGGCTACGCCGCCTCCCGGCCACACCCGCCGCCGACGCGCCGAGCGACCGGGCCAAGCCCGCCGGCACGGACGCCACGGGATCCACGCCCGCCCGCGAGGGGGCCCGTCGATGAGCGCCGTGCTGAGCATGAGCCAGGTGTCCAAGGTGTACGGCGCGGGCAACGCCGCGGTGCACGCGCTGCGGCAGGTGGACCTCACCGTCGAAGCCGGTGAACTGGTGGCGATCATGG
This sequence comes from Micromonospora mangrovicola, assembly GCF_047200535.1. Lineage (NCBI taxonomy): Bacteria > Bacillati > Actinomycetota > Actinomycetes > Micromonosporales > Micromonosporaceae > Micromonospora > Micromonospora mangrovicola. The sequence goes on from NZ_JBJZOG010000048.1 coordinate 38,582, forward strand.
GCCCGAGCGGCTCCGGCAAGAGCACCCTGCTGACGATCGCCGGCACTCTGGAGGAGCCGACCGACGGCGCGGTGCGGGTCTGCGGGGACGATGTGTCGAGCATGTCCGCCGACGCGCGGGCCCGGATACGCCGCCGCGCCATCGGCTTCGTCTTCCAGGACTTGAACCTGCTCGCCGGGCTCTCCGCCGTGGAGAACGTGGCGCTGCCGCTCGAACTCGACGGCCTGGGCGCGCGGGCCGCCCGCGCCACCGGCCTGCGCGTACTCGAGGAGCTGGGGCTGGCCGAGCGGGCCGCGCACTTCCCCGACGACCTGTCCGGCGGCGAACGCCAGCGGGTCGCGATCGCCCGCGCCGTGGTCGGCGACCGGCGGCTGCTGCTCGCCGACGAGCCGACCGGCGCGCTGGACTCGGCCAACGGCGAGGCGGTCATGCGGATGCTCCGCGCGGCCTGCAAGCGCGGCATCGCCGGCGTGCTGGTGACCCACGACGCGCAGCTCGCGTCCTGGGCAGACCGGGTGGTGTTCCTGCGCGACGGCCGGATCGTCGACCAGACCGCGCCGTCGGTCGGCCCGGACACCCTGCTCGCCGGGGACGTCACCCCGTGACCGCGACCACCACCCCGCCGGCCACCGGCCGACCGGCGTCCCGCCGCGCCCCGGGCGGCGGCCTGCCATCCCGCCGGGCCGTCATCCGCTGGGCGGTACGGCTGTTCCACCGCGAATGGCGCCAGCAGGTGCTGACCCTCGCGCTACTCACGGTCGCTGTCATCGGGGCCACCTTCGCCGTCTCCGCGACCTACAACATGGCCTCGACGAGCGACGCGACGTTCGGGCGCGCCGACCACCTCCTCCGGCTCGACGGCGGCAACCCGGCCGAACTCGACTCCCGGCTCGCCGCCGCCCGAGCCTGGTTCGGCACGATCGACGCGATCGGCCACCGCTACCTGGAGGTGCCGGGCCGGTTCGACCCGGTCGACGTCCGGGCCCAGGACCCGCACGGCGCGTACGGGGCGCCGATGCTGGCGGTGCGGCAGGGCCGGTACCCGGCTGGCGGCGGCGAGGTGGCGGTCACCGACGGGGTGGCGCGTACGCTGCGGACCGGGCTCGGCCGGCGGGTCAGCATCGACGGCCACGACCGGCTGGTCGTCGGGGTGGTGGAGAACCCCGAGGACCTGACCGACGAGTTCGCCCTGGTGGACCCGGCGCACGCCGACCCGCCGCAGACCGTCACCGTGCTGGTCGCCGGGGACCGGGCCGCCCTGGAGGCGTTCCGCAGCACGATCGACGGTCCCCTCGTACGTGAGTCACGGCCCGGCACGACCCGTACCGTGATCGCCGCCGTCACCCTGGCGCTGGCCACCGTCGGCCTGCTGCTGGTGTCGCTGGTCGCGGCGGCCGGGTTCGTCGTGGTGGCGCAACGCCGGCTGCGGCAGCTCGGCATGCTCGCCGCGATGGGCGCCACCCGGCGGCACCTGCGGTTGGTGCTGCTGGCCAACGGCACCGTCGTGGGCGCGGTCGCGGCGGTGCTCGGCACCGCCATCGGCGTCGCCGCCTGGCTGCTGGTGGCCGGGCGGGTGGAGACCGCCGCCGGGCACCGCATCGACCGGTTCGACCTGCCCTGGCCGACGATCGGCGCGGGGATGCTGCTGGCCGTGGCGACCGCCACCGCCGCCGCCTGGTGGCCGGCGCGGGCCATCGCGCGTACGCCGATCATGAGTGCGCTGTCGGCCCGGCCGCCGCGGCCCCGACCGGCCCGACGCACCGCGACGGCCGCCGGGGTCCTGCTCGCCGCCGGCGTCACCTGCCTGACCCTGTCCGGCGGGACCAACCCGCTGCTGATCCCCGCGGGTACCGCCGCCACGGCCGCCGGGGTGCTCTTCGCCGGGCCGGCGGCGATCCGGGTGCTGGCCGCGGCGCGCGGCGGGATGCCGGTGGCCGTCCGGCTGGCGTTGACCGACCTGGTCCGCTACCAGGCCCGGGCCGGCGCGGCACTCGCCGCGATCAGTCTCGCCCTGGGGATCTCCGTGGCGGTCGTCGCCGGCTCAGCCGCCGCCGAACACCAGGCCGAGCGCGCGGCCGGGCTGGGCAACCTGGCCGACAGCCAGCTCCTGGTCCGCATCGGCCGGCCCGGCCCGGTGATCCCGGACCGCACCCCGGCGGAACTGGGCAGCCTGCAGGCCCAGCTCGACGCGATCGCCGGCCGGCTCGGCACACCCACCGTGACCCCGCTCGACATGGCGGTGGTCGCTGCGGACACCGAGCCGGGCCAGCCCGGAAGCGAGCCGGGCCATCCGGCCGTCGAGATCGGCACTCCGGTCGCCGACGGCCAGACGATGACTTCGTATCCCCTCTACGTGGCCACTCCGGCACTGCTCCGGCTCTACCGGCTCGACCCTGCGGCGGTCGCCACCGACACCGACGTGCTCACCGTCCGCACCGGGGCGCTGGAGCTGGTGAACATCCCCGAACGCCGCGTCTACCCGAAGACCCAGGCGCTGCCGGACAGCCGCTACTCCTCGATGCCGAACTCGCTGATCACCGCGAGCATGATGGCCCGCCACGGCTGGCAGCCCGCACGGGTCGGCTGGCTCGTGGACGCGGACCATCCCCTCACCGGGCCGGAACTGACCACCGCGCAGAACGTCGCCGCCAGCGCCGGCCTCACCGTCGAGTCCCGCCGGGAGCGGGCCTCGCTCGGGACGCTGCGGACCGGGGCGGTCGCCGCCGGCGCGCTGCTCGCCCTCGGCATCCTCGCCATGACCGTCGGCCTGATCCGCGGCGAGGCAGCCGGCGACCTGCGCACCCTGGCCGCGACCGGCGCACCCCGGCGGATCCGGCGCACCCTGACCGCCACGACCGCCGGGGCGCTCGCGTTCCTCGGCGCCCTTCTCGGCCTGGCCGGCGCATACGTCGGGTTGGTGAGCGTGCTGCACCGCGACCTCGACGCGCTCGCCGACGTGCCGGTCGCGCACCTGGCGGCGACGGTCGTCGGGCTGCCGGCGCTCGCCGCGGCCGCCGGGTGGGTGCTCGCCGGCCGCGAACCGCGGCCCCTGGGCCACCGCAGGCTGGACTAGTCACTCGAATCGATATTAGAAATGTTTAAGGATTCGATTAGCGGAGTCTTACGCAAACATCATTTCCGGCACCCGATGTGCCCGCCTGACCGCGCAGGGAATTGGTTTCACCGGCTCGTTGATTTCCTCGGGCCATGCTCACTAATGTTGGCCAGCGTCCGTTCCGGATGTCGGTCTCCATCTGGAGTTCCCCGGATGTGGAAGGAGCCGCACCCGTTGCCATCCGTGCGCACCCGGCCCGCCGGATCAAGTCTGCTCGCCAGAATCCTCGCCGTCGCGGTGGCCGCCATGGTGGCCGTCGCGCCGGCGGCCCACGCCCACGCCGCACCGTCGGCCGCCGAGGTGCAGCAGCAGATCGAAGCGGAGTCGCAGAAGCTCGAACCCGTCATCGAGCAGTACAACAAGGTCCGCTCGGACCTGACCGCGAACCAGCGGAGATCGGCCGAACTCAGCCGGCGGATCGAGCCACTCGGCAAGTCGGTGGAGGCCGGCCGGGCCCGGGTCCAGGAGATTGTGTCGGGGTACTACAAACGGGAGAAGTCACTTTCCACATTCAACGCTCTGCTGTCCCCCGGCTCGCCGCCGACCGCGTTGGGGGATCAGCTTGCGCTCGTGAATCAGGTCGCACATTCGGAGCAGCGACAGATCACCCAACTGTCGACCCAGCAGGCGAGCTACGACGCCGACAAGGAGAAGGTCGACGCGCTGATCGCGATCCAGCAGCGGCAGCAGTCCCAGCTGGCGGCTCGCAAGAAGGCCATCGACGCCGAGATCAAGCGGCTGGACGCGCTCCGCAAGAAGATCGCCGCGGCTGACGCGGCCAAGGCGGCCGCGGAGGCCGCGGCGGCCAGGGCCGCAGCCGCCGCGCAGTCGGCCGCCACGTCGAGCGGCACCTCGCCGATCACGTCGACCAGTTCGCTGTTCATCGGCGGGCAGTGTCCCGCCGTCGCCATCACCGGCAGCGGTGGCGTCGCGGCGAAGACGGCGTGCAAGCAGATCGGCAAGCCGTACGTGTGGGCGGCCGACGGCCCGGACTCGTTCGACTGCTCCGGCCTGACCCAGTACGCCTGGGCTGCCGCCGGAGTGCAGCTGGCCCATTACACCGGTGACCAGTGGACCTCGGGTGTGGCGGTGAGCAAGGCGAACCTTCGCACGGGTGACCTGGTCTTCTTCTACTCCGACCACCACCACGTGGGCGTCTACGTCGGCAACGGGCTGATCGTCCACGCCCCGCACACCGGGGACGTGGTCCGCATGGCGCAGCTGGCGAACATGCCGTACAGCGGCGCCCGCCGCCCCGGCTGACCGGGTGGCGGCTCGGGACGCCTACGGCGTGCCGGGCAGCCGGATCGTGACCAGGAGACCGCCGTTGGGGCTGGGGACGAGGTCGAGGGTCCCGTGGTGGGCGCGGACGATGCTGTGCACGATGGCCAGGCCGAGGCCGACGCCGGCGTGCTCGTCGGTGCGTACGCGTTCGGTGCCGCGCTGGAACGGTTCGACGAGGGTCGGTATGAGTTCCGGGGGGATCGGGTGACCGGTGTTCTCGACCTGCAGCACGGTGGTGTCGCGGTGCGCCTCGGTGTGGACCGTCACGGCGCCGTCGGCGGGGAGGTTGTGGACGATGGCGTTCTGGACGAGGTTTGTCACCATCCGCGACAGGAGTTCGGCGGAGCCGCTGGTCGGGGCCGCCCCGCCGGTGACGTCCAGCGTGATCCGGCGCTGCTCGGCGAGGGGGAGCAACGTTTCGGCGGCTTCTTCGGCGAGGAGAGAGAGGTCCACGCTCTCGCGGGTGAAGTTTCCGCGGTCGCCGCGGCTGAGCAGCAGGAGGGCCTCGATGAGGTCGATCGCCCGCGTGTTGGCAGCGTGCAGGCGTTCGATGAGTTCGTCCCGGTCCCGCGTCGGGTCCTTGCGGGCGACGTCGAGGAGCGCCCGGGAGATCGCCAACGGGGTGCGCAGTTCATGGGAGGCGTTCGCGGCGAATCTCCGCTGTTCGGCGACGTGGGATTCGAGTTGTTCGAGCATGGTGTCGAAGGCGTCGGCGAGTTCGCGGAATTCGTCCCGGCGGCCCGGCAGCCGGATCCGGTGGGAGAGCGACCCCGTCGTGGCCGTGCGGGTGGCGTCGGTGATGCGAATCAGGGGGGCGAGCATCCGGCCGGCGAGAAGCCACCCTCCCAGCAGACCGAATATCAACAGGAACACGAACACCTCGGCTGCCCGTGGGGCGAAAGCGCGGAGGAGGTCGTCGCGGCTGGGACCTGCCAGCGGGGGAAGTTCGCGGTGGCGGATCAATGGCTGTACGGCGGGTGCCTCGGGTACGTATCGCAGGAGGAACACCCACACGGCCGCGAGGAGCAACGTACCCGCGAGCATGAGAAAGCCGGCGTAGCTGGCGGTGAGTTTGAGGCGAACACTCAGACCAGGGGCTCTGTCCACGGCACTCCCTCACGCCCTCGTGTGGGGTGCTGTGTCGATGCGGTAGCCGACGCCGGGCACCGTGGCGATGATCCAGGGTTCGCCGAGCCGCTTGCGCAGCGCGGAGACGGTGATGCGCACGGCGTTGGTGAGGGGGTCGGCGTTCTCGTCCCAGGCCCGCTCCAGCAACTCCTCGGCGCTGACGACCCCGCCCTCGGCGGCGACGAGGACTTCCAGCACGGCGAACTGTTTGCGGGTGAGCGGCACGTAGCGTCCGTCGCGGAAGACCTCCCGGCGGAACGGGTCGAGCCGCAGGCCGGCGATCTCGCGGACCGGCGGCCGGGCGTACCCGCGTCTGCGGTCGAGCGCCCTCAGCCGCAGGACAAGCTCGCGCAGCTCGAACGGTTTGGTGAGGTAGTCGTCGGCGCCGAGCTCGAACCCGGAAGCCTTGTCATCGATCCGGTCGGCAGCGGTGAGCATGAGGATCGGCATACCGCTGCCGGACGCGACGATGCGCCGGGCGACCTCGTCGCCGGAGGGGCCGGGAATGTCACGGTCGAGGACCGCGAGGTCGTAGGAGTTGACGTTGAGCAGTTCCAAGGCGGAGCCGCCGTCGCCGGCGATGTCGGCGGCGATCGCCTCCAGCCGCAGACCGTCACGGACGGCTTCGGCCAGGTAGGGCTCGTCCTCCACGATCAGTACGCGCATGCCCGAACCCTACGTGCCGGCACCGGGCACGCGACTCATCCGGTCGACGGCGGCGCGGGACGCGGCTGGTCCGACGGCACCTGCGCCGTGGTACGCCACCAGTGGCGTGACGCCAGCCCGAACAACGCGGCGCCGGCCGCGTTGACCAGTACGTCATCCACCGACGACACCCGGTCCAGCCGCAGGACGTACTGTGCGGTTTCCACCAGGGCCGAGCAGCCCGCCCCGAGCGCCAGGATCCGCGGCACGGACGCCAGCACCGCGAACCGCATCGGGGCGAAGAACCCCAACGCCGCGAAGATCAGCAGGTTGCCGCCGATCCCGACCGGCCCCATCGTGACCAGATCCCGCAGCGGGACCAGGCTCACCCGACCCGGGACGACGCCGGCCCCCGGGCCCGGCATCAAGGTCATCCACACGAACGGCACCGTCCCGTAGACCATGCCCACCTCGGCCAGCGACATCCGCCACGCCGAGGTGACGCCGGCAGCACGCCGGCGCAGCGCCAGAGCCCCCACCAGCACAGCGGCCAACGGCAGGCCGACCAGCATCATGAGCAGCACCCCGTTGAACGTGTCGAAGCAGCCGTGCCACCGCCCGGCCATGCACCTCGGAGCGGACATCAGCAGCGGCCGCCGCACGACGAACGCCGCGCCCGCCAGGCCGAGGATCGCCAGGCCGACGAGCACGATCCTGCGCGTGCGGCGGGGCGGCCCTGACAGGGATGCACTCTGGTTCATGCACCCATTACAGACGCAGGGCTGTTGCTGTGGCGTATGCACTTTTGGATATGCCCGCGATATACGGAATGCCCGGCGTCGTCGCCCGGCCCCTCCACCCCGACCAGGGTTCGCGGCCAGCTGTCGACCCCGACGGCACCGGGTCCACGGCCCGTCAGCGCCCGCTCGGCCGGTAGCTCTCAGTCGATGATGTTCAGTTCGGTCAGCGCGTCGTCGGGGAGGGCCAGTGCGGCAGCGGCGACGTTCTCGCGCAGGTGGGCGACGGACGAGGTGCCGGGGATGAGCAGGATGTTCGGGGACCGGTGCAGCAGCCACGCCAGCGCCACCGCCATCGGGGTGGCCTCAAGGCGGGCGGCGACCGCGTGCATTTCCTCGGACTGCAGCGGGGAGAATCCGCCGAGCGGGAAGTAGGGCACGTAGGCGATGCCCTGCGCCGCGAGGGAGTCGACGAGAGGATCGTCGTCCCGGTTGGCGATGTTGTAGAAGTTCTGCACGCACACCACCGGCGCGATGGACTGCGCCTCGGCGACCTGCTCGGCGTTGACCGTGCTGAGCCCGAGATGCTTGATCAGCCCCTGCTGCTGCAGCTCCGCCAGGACCGTGAACGGTTCCTCGATCGAGCCGGGGGTGGGCCGGTCGAACCCGCCGACGCGCAGGTTAACCGCGTCGAGCACGTCGAGCCCGAGGCGGTCCAGGTTGTCGCGCACGGCCTGGCGCAGCTGCTCCGGCGCGAGGGCCTGCGGCCAGTTGCCCTCGGCGTCCCGCAGCGCCCCGACCTTGGTCACGATGTGCAGATCATCCGGATAGGGGTGCAGAGCCTCCCGGATGATCTCGTTGGTGACGTACGGGCCGTAGAAGTCGGCCGTGTCGATGTGGTTGATCCCCAGGTCGACGGCCTCGCGCAGCACGGCGACGGCAGCGGCGCGGTCGGCCGGTGGACCGAAGACGTGCGGGCCGGCCAGCTGCATCGCGCCGTACCCCATCCGGGTGACCGGCAGATCCCCCATCCTGAACGTCCCGCCGGGCAGGCTCGTCGACGTCATGCGGCTTCCTCTCCCTGTTGTCGCAAATCCGCGAAGTTCCCGCCGACATGGTCACCAAACGCTGGCGTCGCCGAGGAGAGCCCGGCCGCGCGGGGACCGTTGACAGCCAGCCGGGCCGGGCGGGCGCGCCGCTGGCTCAGGACCGCCCGCGGGCCAGTGGGTGGGGTTGGCCCGCTGGCACCGGCGCTGCCTCGCGGAGTGCTCGTCATCGCCGACGCTGGTCGGTCGACGGCTGGGCCGTCAGCCGAGGTTCCACATCCTTTGGCAGTTCAGCACCGCACAGCGCGCAGATGTAGTCGTCGTCGCGGACGACATTGCGCTCGCCGCAGTCAAGGCAGCGCCGGAAGACGACAGCCGCGGTGAAGCCTTCCGGGCGGCCGATACCTGCCCGGTCGAGGGCGTCCGCCACCGCCGCCCATGAAACGGGATCGGGGCAGTAGCCGGTGGACTGGTTGCTCACCTCGGCCACGACCCAGCCGTCCCGCTCGCCGGTGAGGGCGATCTCCCCCGCGCCGAGGACCTCCCCACCGCCGGCGCAGGCGACGTGCTCGCTGCGTCTCGGCGCGAGCCGCAACGTACCGGCAGGGTCGATGACGTACGTGAACGGCTCGTCACGGTCGCGCGGATCCGCGGCCGCCAGGTAGGTGTCGAGGTCGGCCGGTGATCGTATCGGGCAGCCCTCGGGAGCGTCGGCGACCGACGCCCGCACCTCCGCCGGCCCGACGTACCGGTATCGACGCCCCGGCCCCGCCACGGCACCGACCCTACGCCCGTGCGGCCACCGCCGTGCACAACCACACCGGTCTGGCAAGGATTTCCGGTTACGCGTGCCGGCGCGATCAACGGGCCGGTTGCATCCCCGCCGAAGCACCTCACTGGTCGCGGTACTTCCGCATCAGCGGGGCGCGGTCATCAGCACGGAAGCCTCGGCGGCGGCCGGTGCCGCTTTCAGTAGCTCCCCGGCGCCCGATCGCCGCGAGCATCCCGGATGCCAGCAGTTGACGACGCCGCACGACACCTCCCCGTGTCGGCCAGCCGCCGTACCGACGGCCGGACGAGACCTTAGAGCGCCCGGCAGTAGGCGTCACTTCAAGCGCTTGGTGGTGGGGCGGCCGTCCCAGCGGTAGCGCGGGGTCGCGCGGCGGATGAGCATACGCAGTGTCACGATCGCGGCGGACAGGTAGAGGTAGAAATCCACGACGCGGCTGCGCTTCTCAGTGCAGCGCCGCAGCTTGCCAAAGCCGTTCATCCACGCGTGGCTCCGTTCCACCACCCACCTCCTGCCGGCCCGGATCGAGGCGGGGACGCCCTTGCGGGCGATCTCGCCGGTGAAGCCCAACTCCCGTAGGGCACAACGGGTCTTGTCGCTGTCGTAGCCGCGGTCCAGGTTCACGTTGATTTGGTCGGGAAGCCCGCCGACCTGCTCGTCGGCGGCCTTGAGGGTGGGCACGAGCACCGGGGAGTCGTGACGGTTGGCCCCAGCCGAGACGATGCCGAGCGGGACGCCGGTGGCCTCGGCGGCCATTGAGCGCTTTAGGCCCTGTTTGCCCCGGTCCACCGGGGAGCGCCCGGCGGCCTCGCCGCCGCACGGGGCCTTGGTGATGCAGCCGTCCACGGACAGCTCGTCGAGCTCCAGGCCGATCATGCGGTCATACGCTTGCAGGGCGAGCGCGTGGATCTGCTCGGCTATTCCCAGCTGGGCCCAGTACTTGACGCGGCGTCGAATGGTGCGGTCCGAGCAGCCGGGACTGGCGATGCGTTCGTAGCCGGGGCCGTGCACCAGCGCGGCGATGACATGGTCGAAGACCACCCGGTCGGGTATGCGCGGGTTGTGGCAGCCCAGCGGGTGTGTGTCCACATGCTCAGGCAGCAACGCCGCGAACTGGTCCCACAAGGGTTCGAGCCGGCAGGACGGCAGGACGGGCACGAGATCTCCGGGAGGGGATGACGCCGACTTGTGGTGCCGCCGCTCTCGTCCCGTCCAGCGTTGCTGATGCGACCGGGGCTGCTGGGCTGGGGTCAGCGCGGGTGGAGTTGCCCGGCGGCGGGAACGTCGAGGACGAAGATGTGGCCGATGTTCGCGTCTGCGTAGCCATAGTCGACGTTTTTCATTCGGAGTTGTTGCGGGGTGGCTTCGACGATCTGGACGGCGATGGGGTCCGGGCGGCCGGGCAGGGACAGCAGCCAGTCCTGGGCCAGGTAGCTCAGCCCCATGCGGTCAAGGCACTGGCGGGCGTGATGCTCGTTGGTGGGTGCGCCGAGCGGGTGGCCGAAGACGGTGACCGGGGTGAACAGAAGCGGGTTGTCGTCGACCGGGCGCAGGTAGCCGAGGAGTTCGCTGTCCTCACGGCGGTGGTGGCGGGCCCAGTGGGCGGGGATCACGGCGGATGCTCCAATGGGTGTGCGGCGATGCCGCATCGCGTGGACAGGGCATCGCCGAGTGGTGGATCAGATCGCGTGGAAGATGCCCGAGCTGGAGGTCTGCAGCCCTCCAGCTGCCGGTAGCCCGGTCAGCTCAGGCGGGCGTCCGCGTAGGCGGCCATCGCGTCCCGCTGGTAGGCGGCGAGCCCGTCAGCGACCCGGTCGTACGCCGCGCGCCACTGTGGATCCTCGACATACGTCTGCCCGAGGGCTTTGAACGCGGCCGCGTTCGGGGTCCACATCCGGCAGATGCCCCGGTAGTGGGCATCGACCTCAGCCTGCACTGCCGGGTCGGTCGCCGGCGTGCCGGATGCCGCGAACTCGGACATGCGGACCATTGCCGCGGTCGCCTCCCGCTGCAGCCGCGCCTGGTCCTCGTCGGTGAGCGTGCCGGCGAACTGCCTCGACTGCTCCACCTCGTCAGGCCACTGCTCGCCGGCGGCCGCCTCGTATCGGGCGGCATCGAAGCCCTCGAAGAGGTTCTCCGGCCTGCTGATCTTCGCCATGTCGTGGGTGTCCTTGTCTTCCTCAAGTTCGGCGATGGTGCGGCCGACTGTGGCGGCCAGCACATCAAGCCGCTCCCGGTCCGCCAGCAGCCTCCGGTGGTGCTCCCGCAGCGCGGCCACCTGGTCGACCTGGCGCTCCAGGACCGCCGCGATCTCGCGCAGTCCCAGACCGAGTTCCCGCATCAGCAGGACCTGCTGCAGCCGCAGCAGCTCTGCCTCCTCGTAGTAGCGGTGGCCGTTGCTTCCGATGTACGCAGGAACAAGCAGCCCGATCTCGTCGTAGTGCCGCAGCGTCCGGGACGTCACCCCGGACATCCGGGCCACGTCCGCGATGGACCAGGCCATAGCCGTGCCTAATGG